>CAKVCR010000272.1 GCA_934725835.1 uncultured Odoribacter sp. | reverse complement strand
TTCAATGTTACAGGGCTATTAAAGGCGATATATTTATAAACTTTATTTGTCACTTCTTGCAATTTGGTCCTTTGGTAAGTCTTAGCCATTATACTAAATTTAAATTTGTTGCAAAAATAATGATAAAAACATAAACACACGAAAAAACGAAGAGAAAAACAATTTCTATATGATTAATTCGTATCTTTGTGCCATCAGAGTTATCACGTTAAAGCATAACAATGAAGAACTCAGAAATACGAACGGTTGCTATCTCGTTACCCAATTTTCAAGCAGTTCGACCAACCGATTTATTCTAAGCGAGTTATCTTTTCTTGCAAAAGTTATATAAATATTTTGTATGGCAGATCAGGCAAGAAATAGAGAAGCGCCCTAAAGCTGCAGGAAAGCAAATCAAGCAACTGGAGCTTTTCGAGGATGAGCAAGATTTCGGAAAATACCGATACAGTTGCTTTGTAACAGACCTTGATTTGCCAGCTAAAATCGTATATGACTCATATTGCGGAAGGGCGGATTCAGAGAATAGGATAAAGGAACTGAAAAGTGATTTCTCGATTGATGATTTTGTCACAAATAATTTCCAGGCAACAGAGGCATGTGGAAATTTCATTGTAATGGCATATAACTTCATGTCGTTGTTCAGACATGCGCTGATCGATTCTAACAAGAAGAAATTTCTGAAGACTATCCGATACGAGTTGATATCGATGCCAGCCTATCTGGGTAGGACAAAAGACAAGCACATCCTTGCCATCCGCAAAATGGGGAGCCACAGCTAAGTGCAGCACTCTTCCCTCCTTCATCCAGGGACGTCCGACAAACTTGGCAGCCACGGAATATCCCTGGTCCATCTGTCCGGATTCCTGTTGGGAGCAAGCCTTTTTACTCTTGCCGTCACACAAAGCATCCCCATCACTGCAGTCGCATGCATACCTGCCGGTTTTGCCCTCATCGCCACCGCCGTCTCTATCAACACTTTGGTGCAAGAATTGACAGACGAGGACAAAAGAGGACGCGTCATGGGATATCTGGCCATGACTTTCACCGGCATCAGCCCATTGGGAAGCGTGGTATTAGGCGCAATGGTCGACAGCTTCGGCCTTCCGACAGTTATCACATTATCAGGATTGGCTTGCATTCTGATATCCATACTTTTTGCCAAAACATACAAACCGACAGTCACCCTTTCATTCCAGCAAGCCTATAAAGCAAACCACTCCAAATAAACAAATTCAGAAATACAAATTCTGCTCAATTCCATTATATACATTTTATGAACTAATATTTTTAACAAAAAAAAACATATACTCATATGCAAGCCGTTTTTTTTATATTAATATTGCATTGGAATTAATTTTACCAAATCCAACAAAACATCTAGACTTATGAAAATAAACATTCCACTATTGGGTTTACTCAGCCTGCTCGGTTTATTATTATTCCAATCACCTGCTGAAGCAACAGACATGCACCCAACAGACAAACGTCTGCAAGACTCCGTAGCAGCAGATTCAAACATCACAGTTGTCTCCTATTTCTGCAAACGGGATACATTTATCTATTGTATTGGTGAAAGTTCCTGGAAAATCAAAGAGAAAGACACCATCTGCCTGTCCGCATTATCTACTCAAGTCATGCTAACAGTAACCGACTCCACACCACAAGGATATAATATGGAATATACATTTCTGGATTTTCAAGCTGATACAAGTGCAACCTCCCTTGAAGGCAAACTACAAAATCAACTGGTAAAAGCATTCGGAGAAAAAATCATCGGCACGGTTATAAAATTCCGCATTGACGAATACGGAACCATTCTCGCATACGATAACCTTAACGAAATCAAGAAGCAAAGCAAGAATTTATTCAAAATGGCATGCAAGGAAATAGAAAAACTACCGGAAATCAAAGCTATGAAAAAACACGGCTTTGACGTGACTAAAGCCATTTCTCAATACATCGATGCAGAAGCACTTGTAGCCGGATATGTCGAGGAACTGGAACTGCTATTCTCCATTCATGGCAACCAATACACATTAGGCTCAAGAAAAGAACACCAAAACGCCACCGAAGAAGATTATGAATCAGACACATATTATGATATTTACGCAGACTCTGAAACCGGAGAATATGGAATCACCGTCGACCTCTATGAATATATTCCAAAAGAGGATATAAAAGCTTTGACCCAAGAAATAGTGAACACCATAGGAGGTAAAAAATGGAAAAGAGAAGCTAACGAAGCCATAAACAAAGGTTTTGAGCAGCAAGTAAAAGAAGACCTGACCCGAAACAGCTATATCCACATAAAACATTTTGCCGATGGTTGGCCCAAAGAAATAATAACCCAAGAAAGTATGCTATTGATGGGACAAGGTAAAGTTAGACAGACACATATCACCTGGGACTATTATTCAGTAAGAAATTACTGATAAAATTTCCTCTATTTATTTCTTATGATTTCTTATGATACGTGTTCTTATTTGTGTTTTTAAGTTATATCTGTTGCACATAATATTTTATTAATATCTTAATACGTATTACTATGATTTTTGCTGTAGCATTCTTTGTTGTATTTATTATCGGAGTATGGAAAACCCTTGAAAAAGCCGGACAACCTGGTTGGGGCGGACTTATTCCAAATTTACAACCTTTACCTTCTTACGCAAGTTGCCCAAAAACCGGGTTGGTGGGTTATCATGTTTTTCATTCCAATTGCCAACATTGTATTCAGCATTCTTTTATACAATGAAATTGCGAAAAGATTCGGTCAGGGTGTCGGTTTTACAATAGGCTTAATCCTCCTTCCTGCAATATTTTTCATGCTATTAGGATTTGGGAACTACACTTACAAAGCAGAATAAAACCTTTAAACCCAAATCCTAATGACCGATTTGGGTTTAAGCCGTTGGTTAATCCAATTGTCAGAATACCCTAACCGTTTATAATCGAGCATTGCCTGCTGAATAGACAATTCCGGGTCCTGCATCATATAAGCCGTTCCTTAGCTACCTGTGCCATCCACAATTTGAAAGGTTCAGCTTTAGGAGAGGGTATGGATTGTATCAATCGGAATAATTGTTCTGTATCAGCAACATCCGTCAAACGCATTTTGCCATCTTCAGCAGGTAATTTCAAACGGTTACAATTTGTAACCGTTTCATTTCCCTCTTTGGACATCCTGTTTTTCAGTACTTTCCAATAATTTCTTGCACCTTAATGATTGGATTGTTCTGTCAATATCTCAACAAAGGGTATATCAGCAAGG
Organism: uncultured Odoribacter sp.; assembly: GCA_934725835.1. Taxonomy (GTDB): domain Bacteria; phylum Bacteroidota; class Bacteroidia; order Bacteroidales; family Marinifilaceae; genus Odoribacter. The sequence goes on along the minus strand of CAKVCR010000272.1, from coordinate 616 downwards.
TTCTCTTTCAAAGATTATTTGTCGATGGCAATTGTTTGATTTAAGCTTGGTAAAGTAAAGAGGTGATGGAAAGATACGTGAAGTTCTATAACGAACAACGCCCATGCTTTGCCCTCGGATATGACACTTTTAATTTTTCGGTAAAAATTTACCGAAGTATTGTTATCTGATTTATCATTTCCGCTGCCACCTCTTGCCGAACAACACCGCATCGTAGCTGAAATTGAAAGGTGATGATGAATCTACTCCTAATTCTTTTTTTAGCCACACTTGCATCACCGGATCTGGAATGACAACTTGTCGTTTCTCTATCTCTATAAGTTCCTTTTTGACTAACGCTCTCTTTACGATACTTACATTTGCAGACGAGCCGAGTTGGTATTTTTGCAAAACCTCTTGTGTGGTAAATTCACTATGAACACCATCTAAAATAGCTCGCAGGAAATTCATCTGATAGGTAGTAAGGCTTTCGGTCTGCTTCTCGAACAATGGAGTATTTTGGTCGATAATATCTTGATATGCATCCTCAAAGTCCTGCTCGGTAGCAGTTTCATCCGTATGAATCCATACCAACCATGCCAACTGCTGCACATAAGACGAGTGGTTATCTACCTGT
>CAKVCR010000271.1 GCA_934725835.1 uncultured Odoribacter sp. | reverse complement strand
GTCTTAATGCTATGCGGGTTGATATTATCGGGAAATATGAAACAGATACGTTGGGTATGTGCCACGGGAGCCTCTCTTCTGCTCGCACTGGCAGCAAGCCTGACCTTCCTATATTTGGGGGAAAGAGCAGCGGGGAACACAGCCCCCATGCTGTTTACGGCATCGTCGGTATGGTATGCCCCCCTCAACATACATTATTCCGTGGGAGTGGACGGAATCTCGGTAGCCATGTTGCTGCTATCCGCCATCATCGTATTCACCGGCATCTTCGCCTCCTGGAAAATAGAGTTGATGCCTAAAGAATACTTTATGTGGTTCTGTCTGCTGAGCATCGGAGTGTTCGGTTTCTTTATATCCACCGACCTTTTCACCATGTTCATGTTCTACGAGATAGCCTTGATACCTATGTATCTGCTAATCGGCATCTGGGGAACCGGTAAAAAAGAGTATGCAGCCATGAAATTGACGCTGATGCTGATGGGCGGTTCCGCACTGCTTCTTGTCGGCATATTGGGCATCTACTTCTCTTCGGGAGCATCCAGCATGAACATACTGGAGATTGCCCAGCAGCAAATCCCGGAACCGCTGCAACGCTGGTTCTTCCCGCTCACCTTCATCGGTTTCGGCGTGTTGGGAGCATTATTCCCCTTCCACACATGGAGCCCCGACGGCCACGCATCAGCGCCGACTGCCGTGTCCATGCTGCATGCGGGAGTGCTGATGAAACTGGGAGGATACGGCTGTTTCAGAGTCGCCATATTCCTGATGCCCGAAGCTGCACAGGAACTGTCCTGGATTTTCTTGCTGCTGACAGGAATCAGCGTCGTATACGGAGCCTACTCCGCAATCGTACAGACCGACCTGAAATATATCAACGCCTACTCATCCGTCAGTCACTGCGGATTGGTGCTGTTTGCAATCCTGATGCTAAACCAGACAGCCATGACCGGAGCGGTGATGCAAATGCTCAGCCACGGATTGATGACAGCCCTGTTCTTTGCGCTAATCGGTATGATATACGGACGTACGCACACACGTGATATCCGCGAAATGGGCGGTCTGATGAAAATCATGCCGTTTTTAGCGGTATGCTACGTCATTGCGGGTCTGGCATCACTGGGTCTGCCGGGATTGAGCGGTTTCGTTGCAGAGATGACCATCTTTGTCGGTTCGTTCCAGCATGCGGACACATTCCACCGAGTGATGACCATTATTGCCTGTACCTCCATTGTCATCACTGCCGTGTATATCCTGCGGGTGGTCGGCAAACTGCTTTACGGAGCGGTTGTCAACGAGCATCACCGCGAATTGACCGATGCAGTATGGTATGAGCGTTTCGCTGTCATCGTATTAATCATCGCCATTGCCGGTATCGGTTTGGCGCCGTTGTGGGTGTCAGACATGATACATAACAGTATCAACGCCCTGTGGCCCTTTTAATCATTAGTTAACTATAAACATCAAAAATATGGATTACTCCAATTTTCTATTTCTAAAAGAAGAGCTGTCATTGATTGCAGTGATGATTATACTGCTGGTCTATGATCTGTTCGGTTCGAAGAAAAGCCTGAACTATTTCCATCCGGCAGCATGTATCCTGTTTCTGGCACATACACTGTTCAACTTCCTTCCGACAGGAAGCGCCGAGGCATTTGGCGGCATGTATGTGAACAGCGAAATCGGAGATGTTGTAAAAACCATCTTAAACATCGGTACCCTGCTAATCCTGATGCAAGCCAACAACTGGATAAACAGCGAAAACATGCTTATCAGAAGGGGAGAATTCTACATCATCCTATTTACCTCCCTGCTCGGTATGTATTTCATGATTTCGGCAGGCAACTTCCTGTTGTTCTTTATCGGTCTGGAGACTGCCTCCATCCCGATGGCACTGCTCTCAGCTTACGACAAATACAAACACGAATCAGCAGAAGCAGGGGCAAAATACATCCTCTCCGCAACATTCGCTTCCGGACTTTTATTATACGGCATCTCATTGATTTATGGAACCGTGGGGACGCTCTATTTCGCCGACCTGCCCGCAGGCATCAACGGGAGTCCGTTGCAGCTCATGGCATTCGGATTCTTTGTGGTGGGGCTGTTCTTCAAGATATCCCTGGTCCCTTTCCATCAATGGACAGCAGACGTATACCAGGGAGCTCCAACCAGCGTCACCGCCTATTTTTCCGTCATATCCAAGGGAGCCGGAGCATTTGTACTGATGACCATTCTCTGTAAGATTTTCGGCAATCTGATTACTGAGTGGCAGTCTGTCCTGTATGTGATTATCATTGCAACCATCACCATTGCCAACCTGTTTGCCATACGCCAGCAAAACCTCAAGCGCTTTTTGGCATATTCCTCCATCTCGCAAGCCGGCTATATCATGCTGGGTGTCATCAGCGGCAGTCCGATGGGTATGACTTCTCTGGTATACTACATTTTAGTCTATATGGTATCAAACCTGGCTGCATTCGGCGTTATCGGAATCATCGAACAACGCACCGGCAAACTGACTATCAACGACTACAACGGGCTGTATTCAACCAATCCGCGTCTGAGCGTCGTAATGATGCTTGCACTCTTTTCATTGGCGGGAATACCACCGTTTGCAGGATTCTTCAGCAAGTTCTTCATATTTGCCGCAGCTGCACAACAGGGATTCTATGTATTGGTGTTCATAGCACTATTAAATACCATCATTTCGTTGTACTACTACCTGCTGGTGGTAAAAGCCATGTTCATCAACAAAAACGACAATCCCATAGAGCCGATACGCTCGGATGTCTACACCCGAATCAGCCTGATTGCCTGCACGGCGGGAGTCATCACCATGGGACTGATCAGTGCAATTTATGAGAATATTGAGGTATTCAGTTTTGGAGTATAGATTTCATTTATTTAATTTTGTAGGGCAAAAGAATTCATGTTACATAAAAACATTATATTATGAAGAAAGTTATCAATTCACCGAAGGCACCGAAAGCAATCGGTCCTTACAGCCAGGCTATCGAAGCAAACGGAACCGTTTATATCAGCGGGCAACTTCCTGTTGACGTAAATACCGGCAAATTTGTTGAAGGCGGAATCAAAGAACAGACTGAACAATCGCTGAAAAATATCGGATATATATTGGAAGAAGCCGGACTGACTTATGCCAATGTAGTGAAAACCACTTGTTTGTTAAGCGACATCGCTAACTTCGCAGCCATGAACGAAGTGTATGCAAAATATTTCACAGGAGAGTGCCCTGCCCGCGCAGCTTTCGCAGTAAAAGACCTGCCTCTGGGAGCATTGGTTGAAATCGAAGTTGTCGCTGTAAAATAAGATTTCAAGCACAGACAATGAAAAAAGGACGGTTTCCCGTCCTTTTTTTGTGTCGTATCATTATCACATTTTCAAGTAATCCACAAATCCCTGAATCTGTCTTTCCGTACCGGGATAAGTGCAACGGGTCTTCACAGTCTCCAACACCTTTATCCAACGCTCCTGCTGTGCGGGAGTAATGTTGCCTTTCACGCGATAGACAATATTAGCCGGGAAAAGCTCTCCGGGAATGACTTTTGCATTCTTCTCGACAGTTGCCAACAGCTGGCTCTGATTGTCGTTGCAGACAGCTTTTGCAATATCAATCTTAGCCAACAAAACCTTGGCATCCGTCAGCTTCAGGTCGACAATCTCCTTCTTCAACCGATTGATGCTATCCATTTTGATGCTTCCGGGATTAGCATTGATTACCCGATCCATGTGGGCATTATACATATTGGAAAAATACTGTTCCACCACTTTCTTGCCTAAGCTCTTGGCAAATTTATCACGGTTGTTCATCAAATAGTTGTAGGCGGCAGATCCCTTGGGAGCAAGCCGTTTGTTAGAGAACAGGAACCAGTAATCGGTTGACACTCTCTCCTCTTC
>CAKVCR010000270.1 GCA_934725835.1 uncultured Odoribacter sp. | reverse complement strand
CTTTAATGTTGTGTTTCAACATATCTGTTCGCATAGCTTTGGATAGTGCGTCAACAGCATGTTTAGTTGCGCAGTATACGTTGCCTCCAGGATAAACTTCTTTTCCTGCGATAGAAGCAAGATTTACAATATGACCACTGTTGTGGGCAATCATTAATGGGGTAACTGCCCGAGTGATATAAAGGAGTCCTTTGATATTGGTGTCAATCATACGTTCCCAATCATCAAGAATTCCTTCTTGGATAGGGCTTACTCCAACTGCAAGACCTGCATTATTTACCAATACTGCAATCTCCTTCCATTTACCAGTCAAGCCATCAATTGCTTTTGTTACTTCTGCTGCTTGTCGGATGTCAAAATTCAGCGTGAGAACATCTACTCCTTTGTTGCGAATTTCCTTAGCGAGTGTTTCCAAACGTTCTGTCCGTCTTCCTGTTATGATAATATCAAACCCTGCTTCAGCTGCTTTGAGAGCTGTGGCTTGTCCTATTCCGGAAGTTGCTCCGGTGATGAGTGCTATTTTATTCATTATTGTAAGATTTAGTGCTCCAAATTTATGTTTTTTCGTGTGATTTATAAACTGTATTTTGTGAAAAGAGTAAAAAATGTTATTTTCGCTTTATGCAAATATTGCATTCAAGCATTGGGAATTAATATAGATTGAACAGATATACTTATGTATAAGGAAATTCAAGTGAGAATGTGTCCGCGTGAAGCAGGGGACGAATATGAAGTGGTAAAATGCGCAGCAAAGGAGTTAAAGATTGCCATAGAACGAATTTGTCATGTAGATATTATGCGGCGTTCCATAGATGCACGTAGGAGAGAGGTTGTTTTTAATATGACACTGGGGGTGCATATAGATAAAAAAGAAATTCAGCAAGCGATTTTTGAACCGAATTATAGAGATGTGAGCACTGGGGAGCCGGTAATTGTTGTGGGTGCAGGACCTGCAGGTCTTTTTGCTGCTTTACGTTTGATAGAGCGTGGATTGCGACCTATTGTCTTAGAGCGTGGAAAAGCAGTAGAAAATAGGAAGAAAGATTTAAACAGTTTGTATAAAACGGGAATCGTAGACGAAAATTCAAATTTTGGTTTCGGAGAAGGTGGTGCCGGAACATTTTCGGATGGAAAATTGTTTACGCGTTCAAGAAAGCGTGGCGATGTACGGCGAGCAATGGAAATTCTGGTATTTCATGGCGCCAATCCTCGTATATTAGTCGATGCTCATCCTCATGTCGGGACAGACAAGCTACCAGGAGTTATTGTGAACATGCGTAAAACAATAGAAAGATGTGGTGGTGAGATTTATTTTTCTACAAAGGTAACGGATTTATTGATACGTGAAAAGCGGGTGTATGGTGTGATTGCAGGAAATAGAGAATATGTAGCCAGACATGTGATTTTAGCCACGGGGCATTCTGCCCGTGATATCTATAGAATGTTGCATCGTTGTGCAGTGGCATTAGAGGCAAAGGATTTTGCTGTTGGATTGCGGTTGGAACATCCGCAACATGATATTGATTGTATTCAATACCACACTGCAGAGGGACGTGGCAAATGGCTGCCTGCTGCGGAGTATAGTTTCGTTACAAACATAGATGGACGTGGTGTGTATTCTTTCTGCATGTGTCCCGGAGGTGTGGTTGTGCCTGCTGCAACGGGAAAAGAACAGCAAGTTGTTAATGGAATGTCCTCATCAGCCCGAAACACACCTTGGGCTAATTCTGCGATGGTTACTTCTGTGGGACAAGAGGAATTGCGAGCCATGAATTATGAGGGATTGTTTGCCGGAATGGAATTTCAAGAAGCTTTGGAAAGACAGGCCTGGCAGGAAGGTGGAGGTAGTTTATATGCTCCGGCACAAGTGTTGACAGATTTCTTGACAGATAAATTAGAGACTGTATTGCCTTCAACTTCTTACAAGCCTGGTATAAAAGCTTCTCCGATTAGTAAATGGTTTCCTGAGTTATTGTGTGATAGGTTGAAAAAGGGGTTGCTGCAATTTGGTCATAAAGCATCAGGATTTGTTTCAGACAGAGCATTATTGTTAGGAGTTGAGACCCGCACCTCCTCGCCTATTCGTATTCCTCGTAATGCCCAATGTATGCATCCGGAAATAGTAGGATTATATCCATGTGGGGAAGGTGCTGGGTATGCTGGCGGCATTATTTCTGCTGCAATGGATGGAGAAAAATGTGCTGAAAATATAATTGTATAGTATCTGAAAGTCAATAAGAAATAAATTGTCTGCCACTTGAATATTTTTTTGCAAAAACTGTTGTTTTATTCGATAAAATAACTACATTTGTCGGTAGATAAAAGGTTAAAAGTTCTAACCCTAAATTTTAAAATCATGAATAAAGCTCAATTAATCGATGCAATTGCAGAAAAAGCAGGTTTGACAAAAGCAGATTCTAAAAAGGCTCTTGAAGCTTTTGTGGCAACAGTTGGAGATGCTTTGGTTGCAGGAGACAAAGTAGCCCTTATTGGTTTCGGAACGTTCTCTGTAACAGAAAGAGGAGAAAGAACTGGTAGAAATCCGCAGACAGGAAAGACTATTACAATCCCGGCTAAGAAAGTTGTTAAATTTAAAGCAGGTGCTGAATTAGCAGAGAAGTGCTAATAAAAATTTTTGTATAGAAGAAGGGGTGTTTATCCAAGCACCCCTTCTTTTTCATTTTTATGGCATAGAGATATGGAACAGATAATTGAAAATTGGAAAGTGCTTTCGTCTGAATATATAGCTCACGAACCTTGGTTTACAGTTAGGAAGGATAGGGTGCAGTTGCCCAATGGAAATATAATTCCGTCCTATTATGTCATGGAATATCCGGCATGGATTTGCGTGATAGCTATTACGAAGGATGGGCAAATGGTGATGGAACGTCAATATAGACATGGAGTTGGACGAGTAGATTATGAATTGTGTGCCGGTGTTGTAGATGCTACAGATGCCACTCCCGAGGATGCTGCCAGACGAGAACTGTTAGAGGAAACCGGATATGGCAATGGATGTTGGCAATTGTTTTTAAAAGCTTGTGCAAATCCGGGAACTCACAATAATTATACATATTGTTTTTTGGCAAAGGATGTAGAAAAGGTGGTAGAACGTCATTTGGAGCCTACCGAAGATATTGCAGTTGAATTAATACATCCGGAGGTTGTGAAACATCTGCTGGAAAACGACAAGATTATACAGGCGATGCATGTAGCTCCCTTATGGAAGTATTTTGCTTTAAATAATAAATAATAGGCATGAAGACGCTTAAAGAACAGGTAACATATTTAAGAGAATTCGTAGTAGATGATAAGAATCGGTTGTTTGATCGCCTGATACAGGAACGTACAGATTATGCAACTATCGTATTAGAAGATTTGTATCAGTCTCACAATCAGAGTGCAGTGATGCGTTCAGCAGATTGTTATGGCATCCAGAATGTGCATTTGATAGAGAATAGAAATCATTATGATTCCACCTCTACTGTTTCGCAAGGGGCTAGAGAATGGTTGACGCTACATAGGCATAAGTCATTGGAAAATAATACTCAGGAAACAATTGATAATTTGCGTGCTGCCGGCTATAGGATTATAGCGACAACACCTCATACCGATGATGTACTGATAGAGGATTTTGATTTGAAACGAGGACCTATGGCTTTCTTTTTCGGGACAGAGCTTACCGGATTGTCTGATTTAGTGATTTCTCAGGCGGACGAATTTGTAAAAGTGCCGATGTATGGATTTACTGAAAGTTTGAATATCAGTGTTTGTGCAGCATTGGTGATGTATAGTGTGACTCGGCGTTTGCGTGAAAGTGATATTGATTGGCATCTTTCAGAGGTGCGCCGGGATGAAGTGTTGTTTCAATGGTATCGTAATGCCATTAAAGCTTCTGGAGAGATTTTGGAACGTTTTATTCGATAA
>CAKVCR010000269.1 GCA_934725835.1 uncultured Odoribacter sp. | reverse complement strand
AACAAGAATAAACAAAACAGTTTGGGTATCTGCTATCATTTTGCTATCAAACAGGAAATGAGATTTTCAAAAAGTGCGTGTTTTCAAGGCTTTGCAGCCCTGTATGTTCACTTTTTTCTCATTCCCACTCGCTCCCAGAAACCGTGACCTAAATGATTTTGTATAGATAGTTTGGCTCCGATTATCAGGATTGCTTAGATTATCCAAGAATTACGGTGTATCATAATTCCTGTTGTCATTGTGTTGTCAGAATAAATCTACATATTGGAATTATCGGTTGGACCAACTGTTATAAGAATATCTTCTATAATGTCAATCAACGCACCAACATCATTAGTGGTAGAGGCGCTCATATAATTGGCATAACTTGATCTTGCTGATTCAGCACAATTAATGTTAGTTATCGGCAGGAGAATCTGCTCTGTTATCAGTACCTGTTCCATGTTTCCACCCTTCAAATGTTTTTGTGGTTTGTATACCCTGCTGTGGAAGCTGCCCAGGCCCTCCGGGCACTGTAATCCTTGTGACAGTGCCCTCTGTCACAAACGAATCAGTCCCTCCGGCAACGCTTTCAATCAATGCCCTCGTTACATTGTATTCTCCGTTATTTACTTGTGACACAGCCATGGGATCAAAGGGCACGCCAAATCCAAGCTCATTACTAATATCATCGTAAATTGCTTTGATTATACCATACATTTCATCGTCGGGTTTCTCAATATTAAGTCCGAGCGAATTCTTTGCCTCTCGGCGATTAATGGTATAATCATGGCTTCCCGAATCACTACAGAGAAATGAGATGATATCCTTTATTTTAGAACTATCCGTAATCTGATTTGTTAATAACTTTTCGGCCAGCATTTTAATCTGAGCTCTTGCACGATAGACCTGACCAAGAACTAAAGGATGTACAAATTCTGAAAGCTTTATCATGATGTTAGACAATGCAACATCATCCTTAATTGATAATTCTTCTTTAGCGAATGCTAAATACCCCTTAACCGCTTCAACACTAACTGGATAGTTGTTTTGGGGTGGTGCATTTGGAATTGGCGGATTAAGAGGGGTATTAACGCTCGGGTCTATCGGACCAAGCGTTGCCTGCTTAGTCATAATGATGGAGTTTGCTCCAATACTAATCAATGTTCCTGCACTATGTGCTTTATGTGGGATAACTACTTGAAGATGATCACAATATTGACGCAGCAAATTAATGATGTTCCACGCTGCCGCTGTATCCCCACCCCTAGTATACAAATATAGAGAGATTCTTTCTGTTACGCCAATACTATCTAATTGATTGATAAAAATATCAATTACATCCTGGGCAATACTGGCTTCAAACCCCCGTCTATCACTGGTGATGTAAACAAGCAATTTGCTATTCAGCTTTTCTTCAAGCTTTTTATAGAGTTCTATTCTTTCTGTATACATAATAACTCCTTTAAAACAGATTAGCTTATAGAGATTTTTAACCTATTTGCCTCAATGAGCTTTGGTTCTAATATACGTAGTAAATCTTCGAGTTCTACCTTTCTTTCTGCATTCAATCCAAGACAATGTGCAATTCCTGCCGAATCGGTACTAATTCGTGTGTGTAAAGATAGGTGCAACGAATCTTCATCTTGCTCAAAATTATATGAATGAATATGAATAGGATCACCTATACGGACACCTTCGATTCCGTCAAAGTTGAAATCGCTTCTCATATGTTCATATAAAGGCCTTTGGATAATCAGGACCAGATGCTTATTCAGATTCTCAAATGTCTCACTCTTATGATGCATTTGAATAAGGATGGTTTTTAAAGTCATTTTACAATTCATTCCGAACGATTTTCTACTGTTTAAATCTGCTGAATCAACTGCTATTCCCTGCTCATTTAAGAATTTCTGGCGCTCTGGCCACACTGTTCCTGTTGTGTCCATTGTTTGCAACTCGACACCAATGAAATCTTTAATTCTTCTATCTTTAGCTGACACTAAGAAATAATCAACATGTCCACCTGGAATTTGGACTTCTGGAATCAGATAAAGCTCGTTTCCAGGCTCATGCATCGTTAACAGATGTAAGCAATCTATAAATATCTGATTGTGCTCCAAAAGCCTAAATGGGCAAATGATGATATCTTGGCCTTGATACTGAACGGAGCACGTACCAATTTTGACATCAGGATTTGATTTTCTCATTTTTGTACAGATACGCTGCGTATACGGACATAATTGAGAATCCATTGCGCTCTTGAAATCCAAAGAAGCATTTTTGCAATTTAGACCAAAGAATTCACTAATTTTACTCATCCTATTGCCTCCAGTGTTCCATTATTAAGGCAGCCATACTCTTCGCATCTCGATTCAGCTAATTCAAGGTATTCTTGCGCCATATCAATCCCAATTGATTTTCGCCCGAGCTGTGCCGCAACATAGCTTGTTGTACCAGTCCCAACAAACGGGTCTAATACAATGCCATCAGGAGGACAAGTTAAAACAATTGGTGTTTTCACTAAATCCTCTGGAAATGGAGCGAAATGGAGCTTGCGGCCTTGAGTATCTTCTGGGACTATTTGCCATACATCAGAAATCATACTGCCATTGGGATTGTAAAAAAGGAAATAGAACCCCTTTTCTTGCAATTCCTTTGCCCGACCGCTGAGGTTTGTTGTATTTCCATTTGTGACCCTTTGATTAGCACCTTTAATTACCATCCGAAAGTCAGACAACTCTCCATTTTTTATTCGATCCAACACGCTATCTAATGCTTGATAAGCATTTGCTCGCTGTTCATCGGAGAGCTCTGTACTAAGTTCAATTTTCCTTCGATATCTAACGCCACTCACTCCAGTTGCACTTACCACGGCACCATTTTCAACATGAGATCGTCTTGGCTTTTTTCTTACCGAATCAGAATCATAGTAGTACCCACTTTTTTGCTTTACGAAATGAAATAGCGGCTCATATTCGCAACCCAAACTATCTTTGGACTGAGACATCGCTCCTTTCATTTTGTCCCATACAACGGTATTGCGTAATATCCATTGTTGTTCATCTTGCATTCTTATTGCTACTCGATGCGGAATGTTTAGTAGTTGCTTGTTTTTATAGCTATCTCCTATGTTTAGCCAAAACGACCCAGTTGGCTTTAAAACTCTATAGACTTCTTTTGTAATTGACAGAAGGTTATCGATATATTCCTGATACGTTTTTTCAAGACCAATGCCACCACCCAAGTATTGTCTTTTCATATAGTATGGTGGACTAGTCACTACGCAATCAATGCAATCATTAGGCATGGAGCGCAGCACTACTAAAGCATCCCCTCTCACAAAACAGGGAGATTCCAAAGTAGGATTATTAATATATTCGCTAACCTTAATCATTTTTCAGCCACCCTAAATTCGAGTATGTCACCTACGCTACAATCTAACGCCATACACAACTTTTCTACGCTCTCAAGTGAAATGTACTGGTTCTTTTTAATGCGTGTAATAATATTTGCACTAACACCAGCTTTGTCTGCAAGCTGGGCATTGGTAATGCGCTTATCTACCAAAAGATGAAACATCTTATCATAAGAAACAGCCATGCCGTACCTCCATAGACAGTGTAACTATTTGTAGTATAGCACAAAATCGTGAATATTTCAATGACTTCGATTGCTTTATTTCAGAGGAAAAAGAATGCGGCAGGGATTTTTTCCCTGCCGCTGTTGCACTTACACCCTATAAATCAATTCAGCTTTTACAATCTCCATAGCCCGATTACGAATGTTATTCATCCTGCCGACCCACTCCATTTGGTTGTCTGCCTTGAGTTGCTCTGTGACACCTTCCGCCTCGGCCATCTGCTTTACCAGCCGAGAGAACATTTCCTCCGCCTGACGGTCGATGCCGGCAAGGTAGCTGTTCAGTTTGCCACTGGTAAGAAGCGTCGCATAGGTTGCCCGGCGAT
>CAKVCR010000268.1 GCA_934725835.1 uncultured Odoribacter sp. | reverse complement strand
TGACGGCACTATCATCACAAACGGCGCATTTTATTCACATGTGAAGTATCATAATGTAATTGAAAATATTGTGGCTTATGTCCTTGAGCCGAGTATGAATGCCGTGACTGAGGATGAATTTCTAAATTGTCTCCATGAAAAAATGGTAAACAGGATCGAAGAAACGACCGAAAAGAAATTATCTTGGAACGACTCAAGACTTATTCGGAATTTCCTTACACACTTACTTACAACAACAAGAGCCTTTCTTTTTCAAAAAATATCTTTGGAAGATCGCGGCCTATTCTATTTGATTTGCCAAAATAATGCCAAACTTGAGCACTTAGAACGGATTGTAAAAGAGAAATTCCAAATGCAGGATCAGAATGTCCAGCAAATTGTAGAACAACTTTCGATGGCTATTCAGAAGTCCGAAACTGAGGAACGCATCAAAGCAAAAATGGCTTCATGGAATTCCAGACAAATAAAGAACCTTGGTAACCGGTATACGCCAGATTTGAACATCCCTGTTGAAATAATGGACTCTCTCCACGGAGCATCTGTCGATCAACAATTTCAGAATATATTCTATGACAAAGTAGATAAATTTTTGATTGCGATGAGACACACAGAGCTTAGTGAAATCAACGCATTGTGTGATGCCATAGAGAAATATGCAATAGAATTGAATTTCTTCAATATTACATCAAGCGACATCGATGTAATAATTTCTACAGTTAACGCTATCAAAGATTTTCTAACCAGCAAAATAGAAGAATATTACGAAAACCCCGAAGGGAAGAAAAACTTTGACAGTAAGGCATACCAGTTATACGAGAAACTGGGCATTGCCAACGAATTTAACGACTATCTAACTAATACAACTGTTAGGGTAGCCGTTTCCCCGTACATTATTTTGGCCGGAGATGGTGGTGTTGGAAAATCACATCTTATTGCCGATTACATTGATAACTGTGATTCTTTGGGGCAGACATCTTTACTTCTGTTAGGCCAGCAGTTTTCTGCGGGAATGGATGTTTTGGCTATTCTCCCAACTCTACTCGGTTGTGATATTACTTATCACGAACTTTTTGATATATTCGAAGCGATTGCCTGTACTCAGAAAAGTCGTGTCCTGATCTGTATTGATGCTCTTAATGAAGGTGCTGGGGTAACTTTTTGGAACAGTGTTCTTGGTGGACTCGTTGATTTCCTGAAAGAGTTTCCTCACATTGGCCTCCTCGTGTCTGTGCGTACACAATATGAGGATTCTCTTTTCGACGGACAAGATACGCTTAGAGCACAAATGCAACGAATTGAACACTTCGGTTTCACTACAGTTGAACACGATGCCATGCATCAGTACTTCTCTTTCTATGGAATAACCATTGACCCTGTAGTATTCCCAATTTCAGAATTCAGAAATCCGCTGTTTTTGCGGCTGTTTTGCACCGCAAATAGAAATACGCACATTAGTCTGGGCGATATTTCATTGCCGTTTGTTTATTCGCAGTACATTAGTGTGATGGAGCAGAAAGTCGCTAAAAGATGTAACTATAACAAATCTTATAAATTAATTTCAAAAATTATTGACGAAATGGTTTCCAAACGTATCAATGAACATAGTGGAACCGTCTCACTTTCGCTTGATGATACCCTTGCACTAATAGTTGATATCTGTAAGAAATGGAATGTTAACACCGATGTGTATAGTGCACTTCTTGCGGAAGGAGTTCTTACACAAGGCATTACATATAACGGTGATGAGTATGTTTATATTACCTACGAACGACTGGAAGACTACTTTTTAGCACAGAAAATAGTTTCAGCGTATGCACAGTTAAGTGAGGAGCAGTTTTTTGAGAAGTATTCTTGGATGTTAAACAAGCCGGATCTCCTTCAATTCTTTGGTATTGTCCTTGCTGAAGACTGGGAATATGAACTGAGTGATGTATTTTCCTCTGAAAACGCGAAGAATACATATCGTGTTCGCAATGCATTTCTTTATGGCTTATTATGGCGAAAAACAACCAGTATTACGGAGCATACTATAGATTACATTAACTCGGAAATCCTGCAATATGAGTATAGTTTCAACCAGTTTGTAGATGTTCTCTTCGCATTATCAGCACGCCCAAACCATCCTTTGAATGCCAAAAATGCATTTAACTTTTTTCATGGGGTAAAAATGTCAGACAGAGATGCTACATTTATTCCTATATTTGACGAATTATATAGTAATCACGATTCAGCGCTTTATCGACTCGTTGAGTGGGGACTTGTTCACGCCTCAAAGCAAGCTATTACCGACGATATTGCGGAAAGTTGTGCAATCATCCTTTCTTGGCTCCTAATTTCGCCTAACAACGAACTTCGGGACAAGGCAACAAAAGCTATCATTTACATCCTGAACTCACACATGCCGGCATTGTTATTCTTGATGCGGATATTTGAAGAAATTGACGACCCATACATTTCTGAAAGAATATATGCTGTCGCATTTGGCTGTGTGGTAAATGAAGATTCACCGCAACAGGTCAGGGCACTGGCAGAGCATGTTTACAAAAACATATTTGATAAGGATGTTGTATATCCAAATATACTGTTGAGAACCTACGCCAAAAACATTATCGATTATGCACGCCACATAGGCTGTGTTGAGGACGGGTATTTCGACGCAGAAAAAATCACACCTCCATATAACAGCAGATTCCCAGAAATTCCTTCGGATGAAGAGATTAAAACATATAAGTTGGACTATAACAGCGAATCATTTAGAGATTATCATTGGTCACAATTAGCCATTTTGAATTCAATGAAGGTTGAATACAGTCGAAGTGGTCAACCTGGTGGCTATGGTGATTTTGGAAGGTATACCTTTCAATCGTATTTTTACGCTTGGAAACAACTACATCCTATAGATTTAAAAAACATAGCCATTAAGCGTATCTTTGAACTGGGTTATGATGTCGAAAAGCACGGAAAATATGATCGAAATTGTACTGATCGTGTTGGTTTAAGGTTTCAGCTTGGAAGGAAGGAGCGTATTGGGAAAAAGTATCAATGGATAGCACTTTATGAATTGGCGGCTCAAGTCTGTGACAATTATCAGATGAAAGTATACGACAATGACATAGGGGAACCACATCAGGAATACTGCAAGGGTTCTTTTGAGCCGGATATTCGGAACATCGATCCAACGGTACTTGTTACTCCTGGTTTTGATAATTTGCATATCGATATCGCAGCATTTTCATATGACATCCCAAACAATTCCTATGAGGAATGGCTTGCTGATTTTTCTAACACACCAGCTTTTGAGCAATGCGTAAAGCTACAGTCCGGAGCACATCAATATCTCTTACTTACGGGTGAATATGATTGGAAAGAAGCTAAGCGTTTAGGTTTCCGTTCATATGACCTTCCTCGCAAAGATATGTGGCATCAAATCAGAGGATATGTTGTAAAGAATGAATATGCTGAATCACTCATTTGCGCTCTTTCTGGTGTTGACTTTATGGGGCGTTGGATGCCTGAAGCTCAAAGTAACTCAGCAATGTACAACAAAGAATATTACTGGTCTGATGCGCATACTTTCTTTAATAACCCATATTATTGTGGTTTAGAATGGGTAAATATCGATTCTGACCACCTTAATTGTGTCTTCCCTGAAAAAGTATTAATTCCTGTTAAACAGTATTATAGCGAACGAAAAGGCGAACTGAATAGTTTGAATTCAGAAATAGCTTCTATCTACTGGCACAAACCATGCGAGGAAATGTATACAAAATTGCAATTAAAGTATTTAAAAGGCAGTAATAGCGCGTTTGTTGATGGTGCTGGGGAATTAGTATGTTTTGAGAGTTCAGAGCTAATAGGTAATGATACAGGTTTCTATATCCGGTACGACAAGTGTTAAAGCCGACCTGATTTGACGAAAAAAAGCCGGGCTGTTTTGTCGGATAGCCGGAGTGTTTTGGCTGCATGGC
>CAKVCR010000267.1 GCA_934725835.1 uncultured Odoribacter sp. | reverse complement strand
GTATACTCCTCAAGAAAAACCTATTGTTGTTGTATTGGAAGATGATGCAATACAGGTAGAAGAGGTTATTGTTACCGGTTATCAAACGATTAACAAAACACGTATGACGGGTGCTGTTGAGGTCGTTACTGCCAAGGATATTGCTAACAAAGGTTTTACTTCTGTAGGAGAGGTTTTAAGAGGAACGTTGGCGGGTGTTAATACTCGTAATACTTCAGGAAAACCAGGAGCATTACCGGAAATTCGTATTCGAGGTTTGAATTCTTTGTATGGAGACATGAGTCCGACTTGGATTGTTGATGGAGTTCCTTTTTCTGGTAATCTTAACGATTTGGTTCCTGAGGATATAGAAAGTATAACAGTATTAAAAGATGCTGCAGCGACTGCAATTTATGGATCAGAAGCAGCTAATGGAATTATTGTCGTAAAACGTAAACAAGGGCGTGAAGCTACTCCATCAATTCGTGTTGCATCTACTTTTTCTTTTGAGTCTGCACCGAAATCTAAATTGGACCTGATGAATTCAGAAGAGAAAATTGCATTTGAACGAAGTGTTTATGAAGATTTCCCGAATCAAGCTGTAGGAGGACGAGTAATTACTTTGTTGAAAAATGCAGATTTAGGTAAAATCACCCATGAAGAAGCAGAGGCAGAAATCGCCCGACTGAGTAAAATCAATACTAATTGGTATGATGTTATTTTCCGGAAACCATTTTCTCATAATCATAATATTTCTTTTTCCGGAGGAATGAATAAGACCCAGTTTTATGCAAGTTTATCTGCACAGCAGCGTAAAGGTTTGATTCCTTCCAATAAATATACAAGCTGGAATGCTATGTTACGTTTGTCGTATCAATTTAATCCGCGAGTATATTTTTCATTCAACATATCTTCTGCTATCCGTAAGGATGAGGATTCTAATTCCGGAGTAGGCATTTTAAACTATGCTACATTTGCAAATCCATATGAACGCCCTTATGACGATGAAGGGAATTATGAATATGATCGCTCTTATAATTACCAATTAAGTACATTAAAAGATGGTTATAGATCTGATTTCAACATTCTGAAAGAGTTGTATAGCAATACAACGACTGTCAGTTCGCTCAATAATATGGCATCGTTAGAATTAAAAATCAAAATATTGGAAAGTTTGAAATTTGTTACGATTGGTTCTATCTATTCTTCTTATAGTAATACGGAAAATGTATTGGAACCAGGTTCATATACTGCTCAGTCCAGAGCTTGGGTGGCGCAATTGTTTAATGAATTACCAGAATCGTTGAATAATGGTTCGTTGGAAGAGAGAAACAGTAGAAATAGTAGTTATACTTGGTCAAATCGTTTAGAGTATAATCAAAGTTTTAACGATAAACACTATGTTAACTTATTCTTGGCTCACGAAATGTCAGAAGGAAATAGCCATGGTAATTCAGTTCGTTTCCCGGAATATGATCCGGTCAAAGGTCTGACAAGTGTCCCGGAAATAGGTGCAGATAAGATTTCTTATGTACAACAAATGATTAAAAATCTTCTCGAACAAAGTGAATATCGTAACCGTAGAGTTTCATTTTTCATGTCAGGTAGCTATAGTTACAAAGACAAATATGTTTTCTCTGCAAGTGCTCGTATTGATGGTGCAGATATTATCGGTACCTCCAATCGATTTTCTCCACTATGGAATGCCAGTCTGAAATATAATATGCATAATGAAAAATTTATGAAAGAAGGCAAGGTAAACAATATAATAAATGAGTTGGCATTCCGCTTTTCTTATGGCTATACAGGAAGTATCGATAAAAATGCTCTGCCATTTAATGTGTTGTCTTACAGTATGTCTTCTGAATTTTTCGGAGTAGATATTCCTTCTTGTATCCGTCCGAAAAACCCTTCAATCAAGTGGCAAAAAAAGCAAGACCGTAGTTTAGGTGTGGATATGGGCTTTTTCAGAAGTCGTATTCGTGCAACATTTAACTATTACAATAATGTAACACGGGATTTGTTGGATTCGAAATCATTACCGGCTTCTGTAGGTATCCGAGTGATTCGTTACAATAGTTCTTCTATCCGTAACTCCGGAATTGAATTTAGTTTGAATACGGTTAATGTGCGTACCTCAGACTTCCTTTGGACGACATCTTTAAATATTTCGCACAACTGGAATAAGATTATTGAATCTTATTATAAGAAGGTTGAAGATGTACCTATTGGATTTTCTAGAACAGAACCTGTAGAAGGAACTTCTACAAATTCATGGATAGGTTATCGTTTTGCCGGTATCGATCCATTAACAGGTCATACATTGGCATATGTAGACAATACTAATCGTGCGAGAAAAATAGGATTTGAAAAAGAAGATGGTACTTGGGTTGTAGATATGGATGATCAAGCAAATGCAACGGATAAACGTGCCATCAAAACGACTTTAGGAAATAGTTATCCTCCTATCTTTGGTGGTTTCGGTACTTCGCTCTCTTGGAAGCAATGGTCATTATCTTCTCAATTTTCATTTATGACAGGACATAAGATTACATCTGCTTACTATTCTGTGTCAAGTGGAGGTTCTTTTGCTTCCGCTTCTCAAAACGTATTGAGAAAAGAGGTGAATCGTTGGAGAAAACCGGGAGATGTAACCGATGTTCCCGGATATAGCACAAGCGGTATCTCTCCTTCATTGCAAACGGATTGGTATGATCGTAAACTGGAGAGTGGCAATTATATGAAATGTACGCAAATTACTCTTGGCTACTATCTTAAATCGCAAATATGTAAGAAGTTACACCTCTCTTCTTGTCGTGTAAATGTGAATATTCGTGATGTCTTTACAATATCTAAATACAAAGGATTGGATCCTGAAAACTTTGGATCTTTTACCTATCCTAATTCACGAAAATATATGCTTTCTTTAAGTGTCGGTTTTTAAAAAATACAAAGCAATGAAAACAACTTGCATATTATTAATAGCAATCTTACTTACCACAGCTTCTTGTAAGGATTGGTTGAACATGGTTCCTAAAAACGAGAGAGTTGTGAGTAACATTGAAGATGTAAAAGCGGAATTGCTTACTTATTGGTCTTCGTCAACTTATGCCTCGCTTCCTGTGGCTTCTTATGGAAACTCGTCTCCTCTTTCTTTGCCTTTGTACAATGACGTAAATGCACAATTGGCCATGTATGAGGATAACTTAGATATGCTCACGTTTAATGCTCATAGTGATATTAACGCTAAATGTATGACGCATTATTATCAAGATATTGATTGGAAGGGAATTAATTTAGCTAATTCATTGTGGGATAATGGCTATACTTCTATTGGATTCATGAATGCAATTCTATATGATTTGGATAGAGTAACATACACTCAAGCTGAATATGAAACTATTGGAGGTGAAGCCCGTGTCATAAGAGCGTGGAATATCTTAAAGATGTTGGAATTTTTTGCTCCTTACAAAAATAATCAGTTGGGTATACCATTGAATCTTGATTCAGAAAACGTAACGCCTAGCGGACGTTATACTCAAACAGAAATTTATAAAATCATTGAACGCGAATTGAAAGAGGTGTTGACATATACTACTCCGAGTGAGAAATGGAATTTCTTTTACACTCAAAATTTCGTAAAATCGTGCTTGGCCGAAATGTATATGTTTAAAGCAGGTTCTGCAGCTGCAGAAGAGACAGACTGGGAAATGGCAGAGAAATATTCGAGTGAAGTAATTGCTTCCTACGTTCCAGAAAATAGGGCAGAATTATTGACCGATATGTTCTCCGGAGAAAATGCCGTTTACGATAATGATCATCCGTATTGTGCATTAAAATTGGCGACGGTTCGTTTCTGTAATATCGGAAGTTCATTTACAGGCATCTGGGGTACAAATAATGCTCAGCGGGTAAATCAAGAGCTTTGGGCAATGTATGATGAAAATGATATTCGAAGAACAGCCTGGTTTAAATCAAGAGAGGTTGAAGGACGATTGATATGGTATGTGTCCAAACCGGTTACTTATTACTATGGCCCCGTT
>CAKVCR010000266.1 GCA_934725835.1 uncultured Odoribacter sp. | reverse complement strand
TTGTCACTCTATAAAAAGATAATGGAACATCCGGCTTTGGAGCAGCTGGAAAAAGAGAATCCCGGGATTTTTGGAGAATTGCTGGGACTGGTGGAGAAATTTCCGGGAGGAGAACTGGAGAAGGTTGGAATATTGGCTTTGTGGCAAGAATTATTGAAAAAACAGCTACCGGACGAGGCGGTAGGGAATGCGGTGAATCTGTTTCATGCAGTTTTTAAGGATTCAACCGTAGTTGCAGAGAAAAAAGAAAGTGTCAGAAAAGAAGTTTTAAAACAATATATAACTTTGCTGGAGAGTGGTCGGGTGAAAGAGGGGAAAGAAAAAGAGCGTTTGGTGCAGTCGCGGGATTATCTGCAAGGAGCATACGCCTGTGGACGGTTAGTGGGCTATCAGGCTCCGGCACTGGATTGTATCTGGAGCAGTTCGGGAAATATTAGCAGTCTGGCTGATTTAAAGGGGAAAGTTGTGATGTTGGATTTTTGGGGTACAAAATGTGCTCCCTGTGTTTCCATATTTCCGCAACTTCGGGTTTTGGCAGACTACTATCGGGGCTATCCGGTAGAAATTGTGGGTGTCACTTCCATACAGGGATATCATGTGGATATGAAGCATCACAAGACAGTTAATACTACCGGGAAACCGGAATTGGAAATGGAGTTGATGGGCAAATTGATGGAGGAGATGAATATGACCTGGAAAGTGGTGTTTTCCAAACAACCGGTTTTCAATATGGAATATGGAGTGTTTTCGATACCGCATGTCGTATTAATAGATGCTGAGGGTATAGTGAGATACAGCAATATCGACCCGTTTGAATCTTCTGTCAGTAAGGCAGAAAAGATTAACGGTCTGTTGAAAAGCTGTGGTCTGCCTTATCCGAAGGGTCGGATTAAGGAGATTATGCCGGATAATATGTAAAATAAATTCAGAGATGATGAAAAAATGGATTGTATTAGGAGTTGTTCTTACCTTTTTGGGAGCTTGTAAAGAACGGAAACCGGCTCCTGTGGATACAGTGTTCCGTTGCACAGTAGCGGGAGCGAATAACGAAGTTTTGTTTATGACCGTTAATGGAGAGACTGTCAATCTGCCTTTACAAAACGGGAAGGCAGAGATTACCTTTAAACAGCTGGTTCCGCAGTATTCGGATATTACTTTAGGAGAAAAGTATTATCCCATCTATTTGGGCGGCGATACGCTGGAAATGACATTTGCTGCCGATCTTGACAATTGGGACAAGAGTTTTAAAGGAGAGTACCGGGCTATATGCGATTATTTTTATTCCGGTATTTCGTCTTTCAGTACGGATATTTTTTACAAAGACGAGGCGGATGTATACAAGGAGACTGAAAAACTAATTGCCGAGAATATAGCGAATCTGGAGAGACAAGGACTACCTTCATGGTTTGCAGATGAAGAAATGCAGCGTCTGCGTTATTCGGCTTATCTGGATTGGAATAATTTTGCTTTGTATCATAAAATGTTCGGGCATAATGTTCCTGCAGACTTTAAGCCGGGCGATTTGTACTACAATACATTGGAAAAACTGATAAAGGAGGATATGACCCTTTTCCCTATCAGTGAATACCGTTTGTTCTTGCAAAAGATGGTGCCCGTTTTAGCCGATAGGGAAAGAGTCTCCAATGATACTCCCGAGGCTAAATTGGAGCGGAGTTTGAATTATGTGGAGGCTCATTTCAAGGAACCTAAGATTATGCAGATGCTGGTGAATGTCTATGTAAGCGAATATATTGCAGACAATGGTATGGATAATGCAGATAAATACATAGAGATTTTCAAGAAATATGTCACAGACGAAAAACTGTTGTCGGAATTTGAGAATTTATGTTCCAGACAGGGAGAATTGAGAGAGGGAAAACCGGCACCTGATTTTAATTATGTGGACAGTAAAGGACAGATGGTGTCGTTGTCCTCTTTGAGGGGTAATTTTGTTTATATTGATGTATGGGCATCGTGGTGTGCTCCTTGTCGTAGGGAAATACCTGCTTTAAAAGAGTTGGCGAAAGAATTCAAGCAGATTACTTTTGTAGGAATTTCAGTAGACAAAGATGAGACAGCTTGGAAGAAAGCATTAGATGAAGAAAAACCGGCCGGTATACAATTATTTGTAAACGGAGATTTAGAATGGATGAAGGCTTTTGGAGTGAATTCCCTGCCTCGTTTTATCTTTTTGGATCCGGAAGGTAATATCGTGGCTGTTCATGCGACAAAACCTTCAGATCCGGAGACAAAAGAGATATTTACGGGTGTTTTGGGTCTGTATTAATTTATGATAATGGAAATATAATCTGAATATTATGAAAAATTATTTATTAGTAGTGTTTGCAGCATTGTTGATGTTTGCATGCCAGTCAAAACAAGAAGTAACAGTTAACTTTACGGTGGTTGATAAGGATTACGAACCGGTAGGTTTAGCATTGGAGAAAACAGACACAATGTTTACATTGGCAGCAGACGGAAAAGGATCTTTGATTGTTCCTTTAAAGGAGGCACAATATGGTATGATTTCATATAAATGGAAACAAGTGCCTGTATATTTGGAGCCCGGTCAGAGCCTGAATGTAAAATGGGATATGACTCCTTCCGGATTGGAAGTATACTTTGAAGGTGAAGCAGCCAAAATCAATACTTACATGAACGACAAGAGCTTGAAGCAGCCTTTAATGGGTGATTTTGGTCTGGATGAGGAAGAGTTTGTAAAAAAGATGGATGCGTATGTAGCTGAGGATTATAAAATATTGGAAAGCAAAGGTTTTAATAAAACTTTTGTGGAGAAAGAAAAGAAACGTATTGACTACATGGTATATGGAATCCTGTGGCAATATGGCAGAAAAGATAATTTGAGTGAAGGATTTTATGACAAAATCAAGCAGTTGATGGTTGAAGAGGAATGGATGTTGCAGTTGAGTGAATACACCAACTTTATGTTGGGAGCAATCAATACATTGTCTTGTAGAGATTTGGATGTTGAAAATCTAGATCCGTTGGATGAGACGATGCGTCAGTTGAATTATGCTGTGGCTAATTTGAAAAATCCTGTAATCCGTGAATTCGTGATAGCAACGAATGCATGTTCTTATATAGACCAGGAGGGAGTAGACGATGCAGCAGAAGTGAAGAAGATTTTTGAAGAAAATGTCAAAGATCCGCAGATGGTAAGCGTTTTCAATAACCTATATGCAGAAGGTTCTACTATTACAAAGGGCAAAAAGACCATCGGATTCAATTTGGAGGATGTTAATGGTAAAATGGTAAATCTGAATGATTTTGCCGGTAAATACGTTTATATCGATTTTTGGGCAACATGGTGCGGACCGTGCCGTGAAGAGTTACCTCACATGCAACGTCTGATAGAAGCTTTTACCGGAACAAATATTGCATTTGTCGGAATTTCTTTGGATAGTTCCAAGGAGGCTTGGAGTAAGGTAGTAAAGGATGAGAAAATGGGAGGCATACAGCTGTATGGAGGTGCAGAGAATGAATTTGCAAAATCTTTGCGTGTATCCGGTATACCTCGCTTTGTATTGTTAGATACAGAAGGAAAAATCGTTGAAGCCAATATGAGCCGTCCTTCAGAAGAGAAGACCCTGGAATATTTGGGTATGCTGGCAGAGCCGTTGGAATGATAGTTTTGTGCAGTCGTCTGCACTTTTTATAGTAAATTGGTTGTAATCTGGTAGAAGACTCCCAACAGTGTTTTATCCGTTTTCGGGTAAAACCTGTGTGGGGGCTGATACCTTTCAGTAGATGTATATCTCATGTATATGAAATCATTTTTTCGTGTGTTATTATTGAAACGTCCGCGGATAATTTTATATAGTCATGGAAAGAGAAAACATCTATCTAATCGGCAGATATGAATTAAAGCTGCTTTTTCGAGACCGAAGCTTTCAGATAGTGATCGGTGTCGGTCTGTTGCTGGTCTTTTTGCTGGAGCTACTGACGCACAGCCGTTGGGTGAATCCTGTATGGATAGCTATTTCACTTCCCTCCGCCATCCCTTATGCCAATGCCTAT
>CAKVCR010000265.1 GCA_934725835.1 uncultured Odoribacter sp. | reverse complement strand
GTGTAATTCTGGAAAGTTTTTCTTATCGCCTTAGAATAAGGGCTTTGGGTGGGTTACCCGATTTTGAGGTAATGATTTAGCAACCGTTATGTTTGCAGCACTCTGCTTTAGTTTGCTTGTTTCAAGTCTTTTTGTCCTCGTTTGGCACGAAGGTAATACTTTATTTTTGATAGGGCTACTGATTACCCAATAAAATTATGTACCTTTGCAATCATATTAAGAAGATGTCGCAATGAATAGGATAAGAGAGGTCTTGATAGAGAAAGGCATTAGCCAAACTGAATTGGCTAAACGGCTTGGAAAAGGGTTCAATATGGTTAACCTATATGCCACGAATAGAGTTCAACCGCCAATACCTGTATTGTACAAGATAGCGGAGATATTGAATGTGGATGTGCGAACGCTTCTTATACCCAACGAAATAAAAGAATAAACAATATGGCGAATACGAATCTAAAAGAAGCTAAGGCAGCAAAGAACGATGAGTTCTATACACAGTTTCATGACATAGAGATTGAAATGAAGTGAAAGGGAAGATATTCATTCTTGACCATGACCACAGCGGGGATGGTCGCATTAATATTGATGACCTTGAATGGGAATATATGGAGGGTGGAAAGAAGTTTGCTGTAATAGGCAACATGAATGCCATTACATATAAAGAAGTGTTCCCGAAGGGGCTAAGATTGATGAAAAAGACAGAGCAAAAGCGGCACGACTGGGATACGTAGGCAATTACACTCGATTAGGAAATTCTTGTTGGTTTACAAGTATAGAACATGGTCGTCGTCATGAGCCTATTCCACTAATGACGATGGCTGATAGTTTACGCTTCTCTAAGCATAAGGAATTGAAAGGTAAAACTGCTTACGACCACTACGATAATTATGATGCCATCGAAGTTCCTTTTACAAATGCAATTCCATCAGATTATAAATGAGTTATGGGAGTTCCTATTTCTTTTTTGATTAAGTATTGTCCGGAGCAATTTGAAATCTTAGGGGCTACTGAAAGTGAAGGCAAAGGCTTTTCAAATGGTTTATGGAAACCTGATAGTCATGTTGCACAACCCCTTATTCATTCAGATAGAGTATATAAGCGTATCTTTATCAGTCACGTAATATAAATCTAATGAGAACTCTTGCATATATTTCACGGTTATCAATAGTGAATCGTTTTCCACGATTGGGATTGTTTTCGATATATCTATCTATCCCTAAGATTTCAACTTAAAACTAAGAATTAAAAACATAATATCATGACTCAGCATAATGCCATCAGGCTTTTCGAAGCGAAGAAAGTCCGAACCATTTGGGACGATAAAGAAGAAAAATGGTACTTCTCGATAGTGGATGTAGTGGCAGTCTTAACCGACAGCCCTAATCCACGTAAGTATTGGAGTGTTTTGAAAACACGCCTTAAAAAGGAAGGAAGTGAGTTGACTACAAATTGTAGTCAACTGAAAATGAAATCGGCTGACGGAAAAATGTATTTAACCGATGTAGCCGACACTCAGCAACTTCTCCGCCTTATCCAATCCATCCCGTCACCCAAAGCGGAACCATTCAAACAGTGGATGTCACAAGTGGCTGCGGAACGTCTTGACCAAATGCAAGACCCCGAACTATCCATTAATCAAGCATTGATGGATTATAAACGATTGGGCTATTCAGACAATTGGATTAACCAGCGGCTCAAATCCATAGAGATACGTAAAGACCTTACGGACGAATGGAAACGTCATGGGCTGCAAGAAGGTGTACAGTTTGCCACGCTGACTGATATAATCTATCAGACTTGGAGTGACATGACCGCCAAGGAATATAAGCAGTTCAAAGGTTTGAAGAAAGAGAATTTGCGAGACAACATGACCAACAAAGAGTTGGTGCTGAATATGCTGGCAGAACTTTCCACCAAGGAA
This sequence comes from uncultured Odoribacter sp., assembly GCA_934725835.1. GTDB lineage: Bacteria > Bacteroidota > Bacteroidia > Bacteroidales > Marinifilaceae > Odoribacter. The sequence goes on along the minus strand of CAKVCR010000265.1, from coordinate 2,130 downwards.
ATATCGGAAAGCAAGAATCCCGAAACTTTTAAAGAGCATATGGACGTGGCGGAAGCGGGTGGGGAAATTGCCCGTAATGCCCGTATGGAATTGGAAGTAAAAACAGGCAAGGCGGTTATCAGTCCGCTGAATGCCAAGACGGGAATCGTTCTTAATCCACCACAAGAGAGTGAAGAGAATAAACAGTAACCGTAAAATACCTATTATATATGATACCAATATTACATACAGAATGGACGGTTTGTTACAGGTAAGTTTGCTATTGAATATGCCGGACGCAATGAGTTGTCCTCATAATCACGTTACTCACAACTTTTTCGGAGACAATAGGTGACATTTTTATTGCGTTTCCAGAGATTTTCAGTAATTTTGTTCTCGGTAGTCATAGTGATTACCAATTTTTTAGGCACTTATATTTCGTTGAACTCACGTTAAATTATTTATTGTATATATAGTCTTGGATACTTGTTTAGATCTTATTGCTCTTCAATATACTTGCATGATTGTAATGGGCATGCTTGCATTTTTTGTTTTTGTGTCGCGCTACTATGTAACTTGCCGTAACAGGCTATTTGAACAGTCGCGTGGAATGATTGTTGCGGCATTACTGTTGTTTATCGTACACTTTATGTGTCAGATGCTTTTGGGTTGGCGACAATTGGGTGACGATGTGGGTATTCTGTTTAATCTGCTATTTTACTTGCCTTCGGCTCTTCTGTTGTCGTGGTCGCAGCTTAATATTCTGCGCGCCGGGCATGAACGTTGGAGTTTTATGCGCTATGGCGTTGTTGGATATGCTCTTATGGTGTTGTGCATAATCGCAGGTCTTATCTCAAATGGTAGTCTGCATATTGGTGCTATGCTATATGTTGCTGATGCTATTTATTTCTTTACTCTGTTGTATTATATATGGGCACCGCTAAGGGGACTTCGTAATGCTCAACGCAGGCTCGACAATGAACTTGGTAATCCAATAGATGCTTACATGCGCACGATGCGCATTGGGCTTTTTATAGTGTGTGCATTTGCTGTAATTTCGCCTCTTTATATATTGTCGCGGCCGTTGCTCTTTGTTTTTGGACCTTTGGGACTGATTTCGCTTTCGCTGTTTGTTGTTAGTTTTACGGCGCTTGGATTCAGTATGTCCGAGGGGGTAACAGAGATTGTTGCCGAGACTAACGAGGAGATAGCCGCTACTAAAGTCTTTAGTGAGATTGTGCCTGAGCGTATTGCCGAAATAGATATAGCGGTAAGCAAATGGCGAAGCGAGGGTGGTTTTAGAGATAGCGACTTGACGTTATCCTCGTTTGCTCGTCGTATAATGGTTAATCGCACCGATGTAGCTTCGTATCTGACTTCCATATATGGTAAGAGTTTCCGTATATGGCTTTCAGGTATTCGTGTGGAGGAGGCAAAGGCACTCATGGCTGCACACCCCGAATATAGTAACGAGGTTGTTTCTATGGAGTGCGGTTTCTCGTCGCGTGTGTATTTTCAGCGTCTGTTCAAGGAGAGGACGGGCTTGACTCCAGCCGAGTGGCGTCGTCAATGCTAAGATGTAACCTTTCTTACAGTTACGTCTCTTTCCTACAAGAGTGACACATAAGTGATGTTTTTGAAGTCTTCAACGGTTGATGTTTCTGTATCTTTGCATCTGGAAATTAAAACATAAACTCTCAAAAACAAATCACTATGCAAAAAACCTATCTTTATTTAATGGCGTGTGCCATGGGTGCTATGTCTTTGGCTTCGTGTTCCGAAGATTCTACTCCCAATGATGCTGATGGTGGTGGCGATGGCACTATCGAAGTGCCTTTGGCTCAAGTCGCAAAACCCAAACCTAACCCTTGGCTTGCACAGGAAGAGTATAGTATCACTCACTCCAATTCGGCACAGACCGATGCATTCTCGTTTGCTGTCAAGGATGGCACTTTCAATATAGATCTTTCCAAGTGTCAGATGACATGGAGCGGTCCTGTTAATTTGATGACTCTTGCTTCGACTTCACCAAATTATATGTGGGGTATGAGTAGCGACCGCGTGTCGTATCTTGACATAAGCGACGGCAAGCTTGAAAGGGTTGCCGAGGCTGGCTTGCCAGGGATTACAAAGAAGACTCAGGAGCAGCTG
>CAKVCR010000264.1 GCA_934725835.1 uncultured Odoribacter sp. | reverse complement strand
TTCCTGTTTTGTTCAAAGATAGCTCAAAGATATATCAAAGATAACATAAAGATATATCAAAGATAAGCTACTGTTATATTTATGTACTTTTTGAGATATGCTTGTGTCATATTTTTATTTTATTATTAGCTTTGTGATATGATATTGCAATATATTTATCACAGCGGATTCGTGATTAAGGGCATGAACTTTGCCTTACTCATCGACTATTATATGGACACGCCCCAACGCTATGTCCATGAGCATTTTTTACAGTTCCCCGGTAAATTATATATTTTCGCCACGCATGCACATCCCGACCATTTCAATCCTGAAATTCTCGAATGGCAGAGCAGGCGACCAGACATACAATACATTCTGTCATACGACATTCGCCGCAAGATGCGCCACAGCACTGTTAATGCCTTCTTTTTAAAAAAAGGAGAGAAGTGGCAAGACGAAGAGATGACGGTACGAACCTTCGGGTCAACAGATATTGGGGTCTCTTTTCTGATTGACGTAGAAGGCGAACGAATATTCCATGCCGGTGACCTTAACGATTGGCATTGGGAAGAAGAATCAACTCCTGCGGAAATCCGTCAGGCAGAAAATGCCTGGCACAAAGAGCTTGACACCATAGCGAAAGCAACCGACTATATTGATCTTGCCATGTTTCCCATAGACCCTCGACTGGGGAAAGACTATATGCGGGGAGCTAAAGAATTTGTAAAAAGAATCAATGTCCGCCGCTTTGTTCCTATGCACTGTTGGGATCAATACGACAAGGCCAATGCATTCCGTCCATACATCGAAGAAACCGGCGGTGAATTCATCGACATATCGGAGGACAAATATTAGCAAACGAACTCAACAAATTGCCCTCTTCCTGTTTGAAATCTTCAGGAACACTGCGCCGGAGGTGATACGTAATGTGAAAGTTGCGGCGCAGATTCTCCAAATCATCCAGCAGATAATTGTAACGGGCATTCTCTTCGCAAATATCTTCGACAAGTTCTATCAAGGAATTTTTATCGAACACCAGATCCAGACTCTCCGAATCACCCTGAGGCAATAAATTATAAAAGAATGAATTAAAGCTACCGACCCGGATATAGTTGCCCCAATAGTATAAATCATAGGAAAAGGTCTTCATCCCCGGGTATCTTACATCGATATGCCTTTTATAGAACACCAGTTCATCCCCCGGCAGGAAAAGCAACTTTTCTTCTTCCAAAAGGCTGCTCACCAACGCTTCCAGCTCAATCGTTGCAAAAGGAATACGAAATTCGTAGTTATATTCTATATCATGGACATACCAGGAGCCCTCGCGAAGCATGCTTTCGTAGTTCCTCGCTTCACTGCAGGAATATACAAAGAATCCACACAAAAGCAGCAACAAAATCTTCAACGTCTTCAACATCACTTTCTTATTACAGGGCGGCAAAAATACAGATAAAAAATGGAAAAATCACTATTTTTGCAACATCACAATAAACAGCTGTCAGCGTATGAAACAAAATGCCCCCTCATTCAAAAGAATCCTCATCATAGGAGCAACTTCCGGTATCGGCAGGGCTTTAGCCACCATGTATCTTGAAAATAATCCGGCAAACCTTGTCGGCATTGCCGGCCGACGCACAGAGAGACTCAAGGAAATATATGATTCTTACCCTTCAAGAGTTGTATACCGCCACATGGATGTATGCACGGAAGAGTGCACGGAGGTCATGGAAGAGCTTTTAAATGAGCTGGGAGGTGCCGACCTTGTCATCTATTGCGCAGGGACGGGAAGCCACAATGAAGGTCCGGAGCTACACCCGGAGACTGAAATGCCGGCAGTACACACCAACGCAGTCGGATTCACTCGAATCATCATACATGCCTACAACCATTTCCGCCAAAGGGGCGGCGGGCATTTTGTCACGATTGCCTCCGTTGCCGGAATACGCCCCCTGCGACAGGCTCCGGCATACAGCGCCACCAAACGCTATAAAATACATTACACCTCCGCATTGGCAGCCATGGCACACCACAACAAGGAAAATATCCGCTTTACAACTATCGAACCGGGCTTTATCGACACGGAACTCCTGCACCGTAAATATCCCTTTACAATCAGCTTAGAAAAGGGCAGCCGACTGATTTACAATGCCATTGAAAAGAAAAAACGCAGCGTAATTCTTCCTGGCAGATGGCGGTGGATTGTATTGCTATGGAAACTGATTCCTTTTTGGGAAAAGTTTTAAAACAGTTCGATTGCAGCCGGTGTCGTACAACGATTTTCCAAAAAACGGATATGGCTCAAATAGGCTTCGTCCGTAAATACTTTGGCATTTTGCGGACAAACATGAACACAGGCATTACACTTGATGCAGACTCCCACAACCTCCGTCGGATGCTCGGCATCAATTGAGCCCATCGGGCAGACTGCCGCACAACGTCCGCAGGAGTTGCAAGCCTCAGTCGTTTCCGGTTTGGCTTTTAGGAAACGGGCCGGCAGCCCATCTTCGCCTAAGGGCTGGTAATAACCTCCATAATCCGGAGTTCCCTGTCCCTTGATATGCAATTCCGGCAATGTTCCGCTCTCCAAATAACGGTTTACCCGACCAGCTATATCCGAAGCAAAACCGGTAGCTACCGCCAAATCAGAAGCATCGGGACGACCGACTGCCAACGCTCGGGCAAAGGAGTGCCGGCCGACAAATGCAGCCCCACCAACGGGCCGGAATCCTTTATGCAACAACAAATCCTGCAACTCTATCAAAGCATTGCCGTATGAACGATTGCCATACATTACAACTGGCAGAGCCAAAGCGCCATTACCCTCCCATGTATCCAAATACTTCAATAACAGATTGGGCAATCGCCCTGCATATACCGGCAATCCGACCACCCACAATTCTCCCGGTCTTCCCTGCATTGCCTGCAATCTTCCTCCGGGAAGCGTAAAGTCGTTATCCACACATTCCACTTTTAAAGCCTTTGCCAAGGTTGCCGTCAAATGTGCAACCAACCGCTGTGTTGTATGCGTCGGACTAAAACAGGCAGCCTGTATACTCTCTATCATCATCTGAAAAACTTTTTTTTGCCAGACATCGCCATCTCTATACGCTTCGGAATGTCCGTATTGTCCAATTTCCCTCTAAAGTACCCGACTCCGGCACCAATGGCATATACCGGGACATATCCTGCGGAGTGACCGCCACTGGTCCAACCAACCATGGCAATGTCGTTTAATATTTTTACTGCCTTTGCTACAATCGGCTCGTTGGAGGCATAAAGGCTCTTTTCCATTTCCACTTTACTGCCTCGGAATGTTTCCTTATAGGTTTCCTTCAACGTCGTCTCCTGCTGCTCGCTCAAATCGACGGATTTCCAGAATCCGAAATTCCTCGTCAACAACTCCTGCACATCCTCCCATGCCACCTTATTATTCTTTTCTTTACGCAGCTGCTTTACCTGCTCGGTGATGTTCTCCTCGGAAGCCTTCTGGTATTTCAAAACATCAAGATTCAATTCATAACGTCCCCGTCCCAATACAATTCCACCGGTTTCATGGTCGGCAGTCACCACAATCAAAGTCTCGTCCGGATGCCTGGTATAAAAATCAAGAGCCCTTTGTATCGCTTTCTCAAAATCCATGATTTCGCAGAAGACCGTAGCCGCATCATTGTTATGGCAGGCAAAATCGATTTTTCCTCCTTCGACCATCAGAAAAAAACCTTTATCCGCATCCTTTTCAAGGAAACGGATGGCACTGTCGGTAATCTGCTCCAATGTCAGATCGCCGGCTTTACTATCTATCGCATAGGGCAACGCTTCGGCCGACCCATCCTTCTGCATCAACACAACTTTCCGGGCAGCGGCAGGCAATGACCGGAATTCCTCCACTCCTTTGGCCACATAATAACCGGAATCCTTCAGCAAATCGAAAATCCCCGCCTGACCGTCTTTACCTTCCGGTCGCAAGAAACCGGAACCGGCATAGAAATCGAAACCGGTCTTAGGAAGGTCCGTCGCTATTTCATAATACATACTACGTTTGGGCTGATGTGCATAAAACGCTGCAGGAGTAGCATGATCAATGC
>CAKVCR010000263.1 GCA_934725835.1 uncultured Odoribacter sp. | reverse complement strand
GAAGAGACCATCAGCAATAGTTTCTTGGCATATATTACAGTTAAAAAATCAGAAGACAGCAGAAAAATCAAGTGATGTTTTTGTAGTTCAGATTTTAAACTGTAATTTTATACCCGCATACGATTACGAAACATTACAAAAAGGTTAAAATATTCGACAATTTATAATTTTAAAATTATGGCAAAATTCAGAGGAGCAATTGTTGTAGACACAGAACACTGCAAGGGATGTAACCTGTGTGTTGTTGCGTGTCCTACTCACGTACTGGACCTGCACCATGACGTAAATGGAAAAGGGTATCACTATTCCTATATGAAAAATCCCGAAGCCTGCATCGGTTGTGCAAGTTGTGGATTAGTATGTCCCGATTCAGTGATTACAGTTTATAAAGCAGAAATCAAATAAATGTAAAGATATGGCAGAAGTAAAATTAATGAAGGGGAATGAGGTAATCGCAGAAACCGCTATTCGTTGCGGATGCGATGGATATTTCGGATACCCGATTACCCCGCAATCTGAAGTCATGGAAACGCTCATGTTGCGCAAGCCATGGGAAGAAACAGGAATGGTTGTTTTGCAGGCAGAAAGTGAATTGGCTGCAATTAATATGGTATATGGAGGAGCATCTTGTGGTAAAAAGGTTATGACCTCTTCCTCTAGCCCCGGTATCAGCTTAAAACAAGAAGGTATCACCTACATTGCAGGATCTGAACTTCCTTGTTTGGTGGTTGATGTTATGCGTGGAGGTCCAGGTTTGGGAACTATCCAGCCATCGCAGAGTGACTATTTTCAGGCAACTAAAGGTGGTGGTCACGGAGACTATCATTTAATTGTATTGGCTCCGGCATCCGTTCAGGAGATGAGCGATTTCGTTGTATTAGGATTAGATCTTGCTTTCAAGTACCGCAACCCGGCAATGGTATTGGCAGATGGTGTTATCGGTCAAATGATGGAAAAAGTTGTTCTCCCGGATTACACACCGAGACGCACAGAAGAAGAAATCGAAAAACAGTGTGGAGATTGGGCATTGACAGGTAAAAAGAACCGCGAGCGCCATATCATTACTTCATTGGAATTGGAAGCTCACCGTCAGGAAGTGTTCAATGAAAAATTACAGCGTAAATACCGCGAAATTGAAGCAAATGAAGTACGTTACGAAATGCTGAACTGCGAAGATGCAGATTATATCTTTGTTGCATATGGTTCTACAGCTCGTATATGCCAGAAATCAATTCAATTGGCACGCGAAGCCGGTATTAAAGTCGGTCTATTACGTCCTATCACTTTATATCCGTTCCCAACAAAACCGATTTCAGATTTGTGCAGCAAAGTAAAAGGTTTCTTGTCAGTGGAAATGAGTGCCGGACAGATGGTAGAAGATGTTCGTCTGGCTGTTGACGGACGTGTGAAAGTTGACCACTACGGACGTATGGGTGGTGTTGTCCCGACTCCGGAAGAAATTGTAGTAGCACTGAAAGAAAAGTTTTCGATTTAATCAAAACTGTAAACAAAGAAAAACATGGAATTAACAGATATTATAAAAGAGGAAAATCTCGTATTAAAGAAGAGTAGCCTCCTCACCGACAACGTAATGCACTACTGCCCGGGATGTACCCACGGAGTGGTTCACAAATTAGTTGCAGAGGTGATTGAAGAACTGGGGATCCAGGAACAAACAATAGGTGTTTCTCCGGTTGGTTGTAGTGTATTTGCATACAACTATATTGATATCGACTGGGCAGAAGCAGCTCACGGACGTGCACCTGCAGTAGCAACAGCTATCCGTCGTCTGCACCCTGAAAAATATGTGTTCACTTATCAAGGTGATGGCGACTTGGCATCTATCGGTTGCGCAGAAATCATGCACGCATGTAACCGTGGAGAGAACATTGTTGTAATCTTTATCAACAATGCCATCTATGGTATGACAGGAGGTCAAATGGCTCCGACAACATTATTGGGACAGGTAACAGCAACTACTCCTTACGGTCGTGATGCAAAATTGAATGGTTTCCCTATGAAAATCACAGAATTGTTAGCTCAATTAGATGGAACATGCTATGTAACTCGTCAGAGTGCAGATACTCCTGCAGCTGTTCGCAAAACTAAAGCAGCTATCAAGAAAGCATTCCAAAACACACGTTTGGACAAAGGTGTTTCTTTCGTAGAAGTTGTTGGAACATGTAATTCAGGTTGGAAAATGACACCTGTTGATGCCAACAAATGGATGCGTGACAATATGTTCCAGAAATATCCATTAGGAGATATCAAAGACATTTAATTAATTCACAATTTTCAATTAGTATGACAGAAGAAATTATCATAGCAGGATTCGGTGGTCAGGGAGTACTTTCCATGGGAAAGATTCTGGCTTATTCAGGAATCATGCAAGACCAAGAAGTTTCATGGATGCCTTCTTATGGTCCTGAGATGCGTGGTGGTACGGCTAACGTTACTGTAATCATCAGCGATGAACGTATCAGCTCACCGGTGTTGAATGCTTTCGACTCTGCAATCGTGTTGAACCAGCAGTCAATGGATAAATTTGAATCTCAAGTTAAACCGGGAGGAACATTGATTTACGATCCGAATGGTATCACACACCACCCGACTCGTAAAGATATCAACATCTATCAGATTGAAGGAGCTCGTTTGGCAGCAGAAGGTGGCAACCCGAAAATTTTCAACATGATTATTTTAGGTGCATTCTTGAAAGTGAAACCGATTATCAATCTGGAAAATCTGGAAAAAGGTTTACAGAAATCACTACCTGTACGCCATCACAACCTCATCCCTATGAACATCGAGGCTGTACAGACAGGTATGAAACAATTGGTTGTTGTAAATGAAATTTAAAGACCTGATTCTCACCTTACAATGAAAAATAAGAGCTGTGTTTTAAACACAGCTCTTATTATATGATAAAGTAAAATATACCTTGATTATCCAACCATTACAACCAAATACTTAGTCAATCGCCAAAATGCATTCTCATCACTGATTTTCAAAACCAGATTGCCCTCTTCGTCAGCTTCCAATACATAAGATTCAGCAGGATGCGATGAAAGTACTTTTGCTTTTTTATTATTTAATGGAATAGTCTTAACCTCTCTAATATCAACACTGATGAAATCAGCATTCTGAGCTTGCGAAGAAACAATCGGCGGGCAGAAGATTCCCTGACGTGAAATCACGGCTGCATCTTTCAACTCTTTACGCGTACCAATCAGGTAATTTGCCATGTGAATCGTCTGATCCTGCTCTGCTATCGTAATCTGTTGAGCTTTCGCCTCTTTACCTAAAGAATCAACATTCTGCGTCAACACTCTTACCTCCTCAACTTTCACTGCCAATTCTTTATTGGCATCTGCCAACTTCCCTGTAATCTCATTGATTTTTTCAGTACGCAACTCCAATTCGGCATTTAGATTGGCAATCATTCTTTTGAATTCAGCAGATTGACTTTTACTTTTCCCCTCCAATTTTGCTATCTGAGACTTGTAACCGGCTAAAGCTTCAGAAATAGCCTGAATATCGTTCTTTAAACGTGCAATCTGCTGTTTTGACTTACTACCTTTACTCTCTTTTTCAGCCTCCAGAGTCAATAGATGTTCAGCCTCTCTTAAAGACTGCATCCCTGTGGTCAAATCGTTTATATCAGCAAGTAACTGCTCCATCTCTTGATTTTGCTGCATGGCAATAGCATTTAATGAATCTGCACGCACCAATAATGCTTTATACTTTTGCGAATTTTCTACACAGCTACTCATCAAAAACAGGGAAGCTCCCAATCCTAAAACAATAAACTTTTTCATAATCTCAATTTTTAGTTTCAATTCTGAACAATAGTAACACAATATCTATACCATTATCAACACTAACACACATACATCTGATATTCTGCAACATACACAGACACACACCTTTCTACAATTGGGGAAATATGAGGAATAAAAACAAAAAAAATGAGGAAATAATCCCCATTTCTATCTACAAAAATTCCCAGGAGAAAATCCCGGGAATCTTTTATTATTTACGGTAATCGTAAAAACCAACACCGCCTGACTTCGTCACTCAAAAAATATGTATATCACAACTTGTTGATAAACAATATTTTGTATCTTCGTGTCACCTAAT
>CAKVCR010000262.1 GCA_934725835.1 uncultured Odoribacter sp. | reverse complement strand
GCTCTGCTTTGCGTTCTTTATTACTCAGCTATTTTCCCATTCCAGAAGTATGCGGTAAACATGCTGCAGTGTAATCTGATATTCACTGAAGTTCCGGCAGACTCATTCTGGGCAACCAATACAGTGACCGTTATCCAGTATTGTATCATGTTGGTTGTAGCAGCCGCTGCATTTGCCAGCAACTTCTCCAAGAGCAAAAACATGAAATACGGTATGCTGATTCTTGCATCTATAGCCTTAATCGTATTCTGCTATATGGGTTACATGCGTCAGAGCGCAGAAACAGTATTCGCTGTATTCCCATTGTTGGCTGTAGGTATCACTCCGATTTTAGGAAACTATGTAGACCATAAAGGAAAAGCAGCAACCATGCTCGTTATCGGTTCTGTATTGCTTATCCTTTGCCACTTGACTTTCGCATTCGTATTACCGGCATTCAAAGACAACGCTATCGGCGGTATCATTATCGCTTATCTGACTATTCTGGTACTTGGCGCCAGCTTCTCATTGGTACCGGCATCATTGTGGCCGAGTGTACCTAAGTTGGTAGATCCGAAAATCATCGGTAGTGCATACGCTCTTATCTTCTGGATTCAGAACATCGGTTTGTGGTTGTTCCCGCTGTTGATTGGTAAAGTACTTGACAAAACCAATCCCCAGCTTGTTGCCGACCTGCAAAACGGCTTGATTACACCGGAAGAAGCAGCCGTTTCTTATAACTACACTGCACCGCTTGTAATGCTTGCCTGCCTGGGTGTAGCTGCATTGGTATTAGGCTTCGTACTGAAGGCTGTAGACAAGAAAAAAGGTCTTGGCCTTGAACTTCCTAATATTCAAGACTAATTTAAAAGATATAGTACCGGGAATCCGTGTAATTTCCGGTACTATTTTTCTAATAAATATATCTCTATGATTCATTTCTTTTTTTTTTCTACTAACAATAAGTTGCCTGACGATACCGACAGATAACACTACTTCTACACTACAACAAAAACAACACAATCCCTGGGAAGACGAGACCTTCTTCGCAGAAAACAAAGAAAAAGGACATTCCACTTTTATCCCCTACCGCACAGAAGCCGATATGCTGGCTGACTGGCAATTTTACAATACTCCCTGGACAACACCTTTAAGTTCGGACTATTTACTTTTAAACGGTATCTGGAAATTTCATTTTGTTCCGGAATCTTCACAACGTCCCGTTCAATTTTACAGGGACAATTTTGACATATCAGACTGGGATTCCATTCCTGTGCCTTCCAATTGGGAAATGCAAGGATACGACCGTCCCATCTATTCAAACGTCGAATATCCACACGCCAACAAACCTCCCTATATTCAAGCACGCCCCGGATTCAATGACGGAGGGAAAAACTATGGCATCAATCCGGTAGGATCGTATGTCCGTTTCTTTAATCTTCCTGCCGGCTGGCAAAACCGTCGTGTGTTCATTCACTTTGGAGGCATATATAGCGCTGCAAAAATATATCTTAACGGTCATTATATAGGCTACACCCAAGGAGCCAACAATGACGCCGAATTCGATTTGACAAATTATCTTCGCGAAAAGGACAACCGTCTGGCTGTTGAAGTATTCCGCTGGTCGGACGGGTCATATCTTGAATGTCAGGATATGTTCCGCATGAGCGGAATCTTCCGGGATGTGTATCTATACAACACTCCCATGGCTGCCATTCGCGACCACTATATAACTACCGATTTGCAAGAAAAAGACAATTGGCAATCGGGAAACATGAACATCCGGCTTACATTCGATAACCGCTCTCGCCTAAAAGGGAAACGAAATGTGACTATACAGCTATTCTCTCCGGAAGGTGAAAATATCGCAACCGAAGAGACTAAAATCACGTTCTCGACAAAAGACTCACTATTGGAAAAAACGATAAACATTCCTCTTAGCAACATTCAACTATGGACAGCAGAGACACCGACGCTCTATACGGTACACATCACCCAAAGCAACAATGGGCAGGAAGAGATGGTCTTTTCCACAAAATACGGATTCAGGGATATACAAATAAAAGGTTCTCTGGTTTATATAAACGGGAAACGAGTATTTTTCAAGGGAGTCAACCGCCACGATACCCATCCTCTGTATGGCCGTGCCGTGCCGACCGAATCGATGCTGCAAGACGTTTTACTCATGAAACGTAACAATATCAATACCATACGAACCTCCCACTATCCGAATGCATCCAAAATGTATGCCATGTTTGATTACTACGGATTGTATGTCGTTGACGAAGCAGACCTTGAAAACCATGCTAACCAATCCATCAGTAATATGCCATCCTGGATTCCGGCATTTGTTGACCGGATTGACAGAATGATTCTCCGTGACCGAAATCATCCTTCTGTCATTTTCTGGAGTCTCGGCAATGAGGCTGGAGAGGGTGAAAACATGGGTGCCTGCTACCAAGCAGCCAAAAAATCAGACAACAGACCCGTACATTACGAAGGAACATATTGCGGTACGCAGGTCGGTGGCATGCGTTTCAGTGACTTGCATTCCAAAATGTACCCGAGTATCAAATGGGTAAACGACCATGTCAATTCAGTAAAGAAACCGCTCTTTATATGCGAATACGCCCATGCCATGGGGAATGCTGTCGGCAACCTGAAAGAGTATTGGAATGCCATTGAATCAAGCAACGCATGTATCGGAGGTGCTATATGGGACTGGACAGACCAAGCAATCTATGACCCCCATGAAATCAAAAAAGGCATCTACCGTTTACACACCGGCTACGATTTCCCTGGACCTCATCAAGGAAACTTCTGCTCAAACGGTATCGTCCCTGCAACCCGGGAAGCATCGCCCAAATTGGCAGAAGTAAAAGCCATATACCAATATACGGCATTCCGTCTGAATGACTGTGATTTACAAAAAGGCAAGGCAGAAGTGTGTCTACGCAACAAATATAACTTCCTGAGTCTGGATAAATTTTATCTGCAATGGGAGACCGTTGTCAACGGGTATGTCATTGCAACGGACAGTATATCTTTGTCTGCAGTACAACCGGCAGATTCCATCCTTTTACCGCTGCAACTCACGGACAGTGAAAACATAAAAGAAGGTGACGAGGTGGCACTTAATCTATTTGTGAAAACAGCAGAGGACAATCGTTGGGCCAATAAAGCCCATATTGTCGGTACCGCCCAATACATCCTGCAGAACAGGAATGGTCTTTCCATCCGGACGTTTGAGCGCAGCAAAGCATTGAAAACAACCAAAACAGACAGTTTGATTGCAATCGGCAACACCGATATAAAAGTAGTTTTTTCCCGTTCAACCGGACAACTTCGAGAGCTAATCATCAAAGGCAAAGAAATCATTGCACAAGGCCAAGGATTCTTATACAACAATCACAGATGGATAGAAAACGACCGTTTCCAAAATACTTCGAATGGCCTTGAAGCGGCAGGCACTTGCTCCGTTGAAAAACAGAGAGGAATTGTCAAAGTTGCCACCACTCGCCGAGGGACGCTCTGTTCCACTGAGATAACTTATACAATTTATCCTGATGGAGTGCTGGATATTGATGCAACATTTATTCCGCAAACAGCCGATTTGCGCCGTTGTGGACTTGTCTGCGGAATCAATCCTGCCCTCTGCAACGTTGATTATTATGCCTACGGACCAACAGAAAACTACAACGACCGCAAGGATGGATGTATGCTCGGCAGGTATACAACTACGGTAAAGGAGATGGTAGAACAATATGTCAAACCCCAATCCATGGGCAACCGAGAAGGACTAAGAGAATTAAAACTAACAGATAAATATGGTTCCGGAGTATTCATTCAAACAGAGGGCAATGTATCCTTCTCCACTCTTCTCTATACAGATCAGGATTTGATGGAAGGCAAACACCTTTGGGAACTTCGGGAACGCCCCTATATAGTTCTTCATTTGGATGCAGCACACCGCGGTATAGGGAATGCAAGTTGTGGTCAAGATGTTGAGACGCTACCACAATACCATATTCCACAAGAAAAACTGAGTTATAAATTAAGAATAACCTCCGCACCAAATCAAAGCGTTTTCAACAATAATACAATGTGCCCGTAGAATATATAAATTAAAACATAATCAAATATGAATAGAATCACCAAATTGTTCGGTATTAAATATCCCATCATCTCAGGCGGGATGGTATGGTG
>CAKVCR010000261.1 GCA_934725835.1 uncultured Odoribacter sp. | reverse complement strand
ATTATAACGCACACCCGAATCTTCATCATACAGATACGACTGCTTTCTGTCCAAAATAGTCATTAAAAAATTGGCAGCCACCATCGGAATACGTGTCAGTTCATCTAGAAAAATCAAAGTCGGCCGTTCAGAAACAAATGCCTTGAAAAATTCCGACCTGACAGCCATTGTCTTCCCGTTATCACCAATCACCAGCCCACCGAGGAACATTTTCTTGGGTTTAAATGCCTGACCCATATCGAAGGCATAATAATCCATTTCCATCGCTTTCGCCAACTCAATTGCCACTGATGATTTTCCACAGCCCTTAGGTCCCAACAAAAAAGGATATTTCTTCAAATAAAGCGTATGGCACAGAAACTCCCATTTCAACTGAGGAATACACAAATCCCTTGAATGTTTCGGTGGTGTAAAGAAAAGAGTATTATTCTGTTGCATACTACAACCTCCTATTTATGCAACCCACACTCCTTATGGGCTGGATCTTCCCACCACCAACGACCGGCACGGATATCTTCGCCCGGCTTTACGGCCCTGGTACAAGGCTGGCAACCGATACTCGGGAAACCTTGGTCGTGCAATTTATTGTAAGGCACCCCATGTTGTTTGATGTAGTCCCAAGTCTGTTCCTCTGTCCAATCAATTAATGGGTTCACCTTCAACAAACCATTATTGGCATCCCATTCCACCATGTGATTATCTGTTCGTGTAATGGACTGTTCGTGACGCAAACCGCATATCCATACCTTTAAACCGGTAAAAGCTCGTTTTAAAGGTTCCAATTTACGGATGTGGCAACACATGCGACGTTTTTCTATACTCTCGTAAAACAAGTTCACTCCATGCTCCCCTACCATCTTCTCCACCTCGCGGTAATCCGGAAAAAACAACTGTACCTTGATACCATAAGTCATATTGGTACGCTCTATCAGACTATAGGTTTCCGGAAATAAACGACCGGTATCTAAAGTGAATATTCGGGTAGTCCGGTCTATTTTGCAAATCATATCTGTCAACACCTGATCTTCAATACTCAAACTCGAAGACAAGGCTATCTCCCCTTTATATTCTCTCAAAAAGTAATCCAATACTGCCTCAGTGCTATGCCCTTCAAATCTGCTGTTTAGCACTTTAGCCAATGCTGCTCCGTTTTCCATACTTGCCAATTTTTACCTTCCGTCAACTGAATACCCCTGCCAGATATTTTTGGGTCAGTTCTTTCTGCGGATTCTTAAATATCTGTTCTGCAGGTCCCGCTTCAATAATCTCACCCATATACATGAAAATCACATAATCTGCAATACGCAATGCCTGGCGCAATGTATGCGTAACCAAAACAATCGCATATTCCTCTCGCAGTTTCATAAACAAATCTTCAATCGTCTTACTCGAAATCGGGTCCAAAGCCGAAGTAGCCTCATCCGCCAAAATAAACTGAGGTTCCACAGCTAATCCACGAGCCAGACACAAACGTTGCTGCTGACCGATAGACATTCGTGCGGCAGGCGTATGCAGACGATCTTTTACCTCTTCCCACAACCCGACCGATTGTAAATAATGACGCACCACCATATTTAATTTCTTACGGTTGCGTATTCCATGAATACGGCATCCGTAGGCAATATTATCGTAAATACTCATCGGCAGCGGACACGGGCGTTGTGACAATAGCCCCATCTTACGGCGTATATGCGTAATCTCCACTCCCGGGGCATACAACTTCTCTCCGTCCACCAACACATTACCGCTAATCTTCACATCCTCATTGTTATCCAACAGGCGGTTTAAACTTTTCAGCAAGGTCGATTTTCCACACCCCGAAGGGCCGATGATACAAGTAATTTTACGGTCTGGTATCTCCACTGAGACATCCTTTAAGATACGGTTGTTCTGTATCGTTACGTTCAGTTTATCCACCACTATATTCGATCTCTTCACATCATCCGTACAAAACTTCTGATTGGGACGAAATCTCCCCTTGCGGAGCTCTGTCTCATTCCAATCTTTCATATACCACTTGATCTTCTTGCTCAAAAACGGAATCTTCATATATCTGGAATTTCTAGATTACTGCACTTTATTCTTTGAGAAACGATTGGTTATCAGTCGTCCTAAAATACTTAATATTAGAACTATGATAGTCAGTATCAATGCTGCTGCATATGCTCTTTCCTGCACTTCCGGTATCGGACTGCTCAACTGGAAGAACACCGCCAACGGCAACGTCGCTGCAGGCTGGCTCAACGATGCCGGAATACTGTCAGTATAACCGGCCGTAAACATCACCGCTGCTGCATCGCCAATAGCTCTTCCGATTGATAATAATGTAGCCGTAGCAATACCCGGTGCTATTTGTCGTACCACCACCTTTATCGTTTCATATCGCGTAGCTCCCAACGAATAGGAAGCATTCAGCATATCCTGCGGCAATTCACGGGCTATTTCATCCATTGACCGGATAAATATCGGTATAATCAACAGAGTAATTACAATAATACCTCCTGCCAACGATGTTTTCAAACCTAGATAAATCATTATTGTAAAGGCAAAAGCTCCGTATACAATAGACGGTATTCCGAACAGGACATCATAAGCCAAACGGGCGAAAGAGGCGCGCTTTGAATTCTTCTTCAAATAGACATTCAGATAAAACACCACGGGAATACTGATAGCTAACCCCAATATGGTAGAAGCTCCTACAATATAAAGCGAACCGACAATTGCATTGAGCAATCCGCCCTCTTTACCGATATAAAAACCGCCTCCGGGCAACGAGGATATCATCTCCCAATTCAGAGCCGGCCACCCGTTTTTTATAATCGTAAACAAGATACTGCCTACAAATAGAAAAACCAGTAATGTTGTCAGCAACATCACTCCTTTCATCGCCTTTTCCTCTATAAACTTTATCTTCATGTCTCTCTCTTTAGTTCAATGACTTTTCAATCTTTCGCAGTATCAGCCGCGAACCGATATTAAATATAAATACCACAACAAACAATATCAGAGCCGACAACATCAAAGCCGACTCATAAAGCGGCAACGACAACATTTCGCCATAATTGTTTGCAATCAATGCCGGCAGAGGATAGCATCCGTCAAACAGCGAATCGGGCAACTGCACGATGTTACCGCACACCATCAATACTGCTATAGTCTCGCCCATTGCACGCGAAATAGCTAAAGTCACAGAAGCTACAATACCCGGGAATGTCTTCTTTAAAAGGACATATTTTGTCGTTTGCCAACGAGTAGCCCCCAATGAAAGTGATGCATCACGCAACTCCTGCGGCACGGATGAAAACAATTCCACAAACAGACTAATCATCAACGGCAACACCATAATCCCCAAAACGATTCCGGCAGTCAACGTTGAATAGCCGGTAGAATACTCCACAAAATGCGGAGCCAGATGGTCGGAAATCCAAGGCACCACCACCAGAATACCCCACACACCATACACCACCGAAGGCAGTCCCGCCAATATATCCAATGCGGGGAAAACCACTTTCTTCACCCACGACCGTGAATTCTCCGTCAAAAATATAGCTGTAAACAATGACACCGGCAACGTCCACACAATGGCAATCGCCGTCACCCATAACGTTCCCATAATAAAAGGCAGAAAACCGAAATCCCCCTTCATGGGTTTCCACTTCGAGGTAAACAACAGTTCGCCCAATGATTTCTCTTCCAGAATAGGCAACGATTTAAACACCAAACCCACACCTATCAATATCAACAGCAACACCGACACCATCGTAAAGGTAAACATGACAGAGCCCGCCATCTTATCCTTCAGCAATCGGAATGCCGACGTCTTTTGTGCTACTTTAAAATCCTCTCCCGAAGTCATTTCCTCTGTAATTTCGATAATTCTTCCATTAAAATCTCAGGTGCCAACCCCACATAACCCACTTCCGAAGCAAACTGCTGTCCTTCAGTCAAAATATATTCCAAGAAGGCCACCACTTCAACCTTATCCGGCACACCTCTCGCCACCAAATACAAATCCCGTGCCGGAGGACTTGGAAACTTCCCCTCGGCAATCGCTTTATTCAATTCGGTACTGGTGGCATAGAAATTCTCTTCCGGCTCAATCTTGCCGTTTCCGTTCAAATCCAACGGTATCACTACAATATTGTTGTATGGTTTCTTGCTTGTAATGTCATAAGCATAAGCAATATTATTGAA
>CAKVCR010000260.1 GCA_934725835.1 uncultured Odoribacter sp. | reverse complement strand
AGCCATTGCTGGCAAAACAACAAACCAAGTCCGGGAATACAATCTGAAAGCCCTCCCATTAGCCGATTCTATAGCAATAGCAGATGTCCAATTCTTCAATCCTTATCGATTTGAAGCCGGACAAATGCACGATACTGCTATGGTTGTTATAAAACGTCCAAGCACACGTGGTAAATTTGGAATCAATATTGCAATTGATATAACCAATTCTTCCGATTTTGGAAGTAGCATTTATGGTTGGGACAATTATGAGCTGGCTGTTTCAGACAGGTATCCCAAACCAAACGGCTGGGACGATACAAAATATGGAGAGTATTCAGAAGAGAAGTATGCTTTTTGGGTAACGGTCATGCAAACCGTTTATGAAAATGAGTGGTGCATATGGGATTCCTCTTGGATGCCTGTTGACATCGTTAAAGTATTAAATGATGCTTTAAGAGAATACAATACTGCACATCCCAACAACCCCAAAGATTTTACATTTCCGGGATATGATGAATAATTAAACACAAAAACTTGGGAACTATGAATACAAGTAAATTTTTATTGATAGGATTTCTTTTACTGATACTGGCCACCGCCTGCTACAAGGACAAAGGAAACTACGACTATAAAAACGTCAATGACTTTAAGGTAACAATCACTCCGGCTCCAGCCGATGAAGAACTTAGCATCTATCTGATAAATCAACCCGGAGTAGAAGCAGATACCTTCCGATTGACAGCAGATGCCAAACAGACCATGAACAATTCTGAAGACAACTTGGAATACACTTGGTATAGAACTTTGAGCATTGACAAAAACCTTATTTCTACCGACACCATCACCGGCAAAGAGAACCTGATGGAGTTGGTTCCTGCAAAAAAATCTGTATGGCGTGTATTATTGGTGGTGCGGGATAAGAGTATGAATCTGGAATACTACAAAAGCTTGACTGTGCAGACCAAAGTACCTTTCTATAATTCATGGCTATTCCTTCATGGAGACAAAGGGCAAAGAAAATTAGGCTCATTGTCTTGGAATACAGCAGGAGAAGCAGAGGTAACTCAGGATATGATGGCAACAATGGGACAACCCGGATATCCTGAAATGACTCGAATCAATTATACAAATTCCGGTGCAACAAACTATCTGGAGCCAGAGCGATTGTTCTTGATTTCAGCACCAGACAGCATCACCTACACCTTCCCGTTTAGTTGTAATGTAATGGGAAGATCCAAACAGATGGGCATACCCGGAACAGAACGAATCAAGGAAATGGTAAGTCCCAAACAGGTATGGTCTGCTTATCTTGGAATGATAACAGAAGACGGGAAACTTTATTATTCAAGCAATCCGGGAGTCCCTGAATTCAGCATTGCCATCAGTAATGTAGTCACCGACTATAAAATCGATATGGCTTACATGGATACTCAAGGATACATAACCATGTGGGATAACACCAATAAACGCTTGATGTATTATATTGACGAAGCATTAGGATATATGGGCACAATCGGTCCTGATGATATGAAAGATAAAAAAGGATTATGGTTAGGGAGAGATGCAAAAACCGTCGGTACAGACCAAGAACCTTGTCTTTTCATCGCAAAGAACGAGAACAATGACAAATGCTACTTATATCGTATTTCTTATAACAACGAAGATGGAGGAAAGACTAAAGGTGGTGACGGCAAAGAAGAAGGAGATGATGAGTTTGCCTATGGATATGTAACCTGTGACTCTACTCATTCATGGGGTTTTACAGAACAAAGCCTATTCGCCGTGTGCGACTATTATCAGGACCAGTTCTTCTTCACAGAAGGCAATGCTATTTATCGCGGAATCATGTCGAACGGCGAGAAAATACAACTATATGTAGCTCCAGGTACTATCAAAAAGATAGCATTTAGATTAACCAATGACTGTACTGTCAATGATTATAAAGATTATATGCGTATTTTAGGTGTATTGGTAACAAATGCTGACGGCACAGATGAAATTCATGAAATCCATTTAAGCAACGGTGGTGATATTGAAGAAAAACACGTATATGACTTAGGAAATGTATCCGTTATAGACTGGTGTTTCTCTGAAGTTAATCGATTCCCAGACCGTTAATAAACAAGCGTTTGATATGAAAAAAACAGCATTAACATTTCTATTGCTTAGCGCAATGTTTTTCGTTGCACAAGCACAGGAAAAAACATTCAGCATAAGCGGTAAGATTGAGTTGGACAAGGGTAACCTCCTTGTCCTCACTCAACGTCCCGGTAAAATTGACACACTTGCCAAGACAGCTATTGCCAACCGACAATTCACTATCAGCGGAACAACAGAAGAGGCAGTTGTAGCACAGTTAGTCATTGAAGGATATGCCGGCGGATTTGTCATGATTCTGGAGCCAGGTACAAAATATACAGCCAACCTGACCCGCAACGGAAACGGAGATATCCGTGGAGGTAAGTTGCAGACAGCATACAATGAATACCAAAAAATCGTTGCCAATGCCAATGAAGAAAGCCGTACTCTGAACAAGAAAGCATCAGATGCCGCTGCTCAGAAACATTTTAAAACATCCAAAGAATTACAGACAAAAGCCACCAAAGTGCAAGAGGCTGCATTTGCAAAGATGAACAACATCGTTCGCAAGAATGCTGACAACGTACTCGCAGCATATCTGCAAACGGCAGGCTCGGAACGCATCATGGAACTGGAACCGCTGAAACAGATTTACAGCTTACTCTCTGAAAAAGCCAAAGAGACTGCTCCCGGTAAAATCCTGGCAGACCGCATCGCTGATTTAGAAAAAGTGGGCATCGCTGCTACAGCTCCCGACTTCACGCTATCAACACCGGAAGGGAAAGAAGTGTCGCTCTACAACGTTAAGGGCAAACTGAAAATCATCGACTTCTGGGCTTCTTGGTGTGGTCCGTGCCGTATGGAGAATCCCAACATGGTAAGACTGTACAATGATTTCAAAGACAAAGGTCTTGCCATTATCAGCGTTTCACTGGACGAGAGAAAAGCTCCATGGGTTCAGGCCATCAAGAAAGACGGTATGCCCTGGACGCATGTTTCCTCGCTAAAAGGCTGGAAATGTGATGTCGTGAAACAATACAACATTGATGCAGTGCCATCCATTATTGTACTGGATGAGAACAATCGCATTTTAGCAAAAAACATCAGAGCTGAAAAATTGAGAGCATTTGTTACGGAATACTTGAAATAATGTCAATAGACTCACACGAGTTGATTCAAATCGGGACTGTCGGTATTAACCACGGTCCCGATTGTCACATAAAAAAGAAGTTGTATATTTACAACCGCTAGTAATAATAAATGAATCGCAGTATATACCATAATTTACCATGAAAGTAAAAATACAAACAACGCTTGGAGATATCATTGTACGTCTTTATGACGAAACACCACTACACCGTGACAATTTCATCAAATTAGCGAAAGAGGGATACTACAATGGCACCCTATTCCACCGAGTTATCAAGGATTTTATGATTCAAGGCGGCGACCCTGATTCCAAGGGAGCTCCAGCAGACAAACATTTAGGAGTGGGCGGACCATCTTACACCCTGAACGCAGAAATTAAGCCGGGTCTATTCCATAAACGAGGAGCTTTGGCTGCTGCACGTCAAGGAGATGAAGTCAACCCAGAACGCAAAAGTAGCGGCTCACAGTTCTACATTGTTTGGGGGAAAGTCTACAATAAAAATCAGTTAAACCAACTATCCAAGCAGTTAGAAATCCAAGAAGCCCAAAAAATATTCGATAATCTGGCTTTTCAACAACGCGCTACCATCATGCAAATGCGCCGCGAACGCAATCAGTCCGGGTTGCAAGAATTACAGGAAAAAATGGCAGCAGAAGCCATGGCTCAGGCAAAAGCAAATGGTCCGATATTGACAGACGAACAAAAAGAGGTTTATTCCACCATCGGCGGCACACCTCATCTGGATAACCAATATACAGTGTTCGGAGAAGTAGAGGAAGGCTTGGATATCGTTGAAGAAATCCAGAAAACAGCTACAGGTCGTAACGACCGCCCCCAAGAAGATATCGTAATGACCATGACAATCTTGAAATAACGTACAGTGGATAAATCCTAAACAACACACAAACACCCAGCTTTGCATTATTGAATGCTAAACTGGGTGTTTATTTTTGCAATTAGCTAATTTTCAGCATTGAGGCGGAGAGAGAGAG
>CAKVCR010000259.1 GCA_934725835.1 uncultured Odoribacter sp. | reverse complement strand
ATTATCGGGTAGAGGAGCAGAAAGCGCCTGAATGGTATGAAAAATTGTATAATAATACTATAGGCAGTAATTTTTATCAAAGTACTTTGCGCTCTCCGTTGGAGAAGATTTTAGGAGGTACATTGAGACTTTTTTCGACAAGACAGTCATCGCGGACATTTTCTCAACAAAGGAGAAACATGAAACTTTATATTACTGCAAGGTTGACAGAGGGCGATGATGCTGTGGTGCTCAACCAGAAGGTGTGTCAGATAGACCATTTTTTGGCTAAGTTTAAGGAGGTAGAGCGTTTTGTGTCCAGGGTAGAGGGGAAAAATGCTTCGATTGAAGTGGAATTTGCTGAGGAATATAGGGATGGTGCTTTCCCACATTATCTGGAATCGCAGGTCATTCGTGAGGCTTTGCTAATAGGCGGTGTGGATTGGAGTACTTCGGGGGTGAGCGAACGAGGATTTTCCAATGCTTTGGGGTTGGGGTATAAGTCGCATAGAATAGGTTTGAGCGGATATAATTATAGCCGTTTGTATGGGTATGCAGAGATGGTTGCTGAAAAAATTAAGAATAATAAACGGGTTTCCGATGTGGGCATCGAATTGGCAAGTCAGGGGTATTATGGACATGGGGATGACAATATGCCGGAGATGTATGTCAAATATGATTTGGAGAAGGTGGCTGCTGATAATCTGAATTTGAGGCAATGTTATGCTGCGCTGGCTATGTTGATGAATTATGAAAATGTGGGAGTGTATCGTAAGGCCGGAAAGAGGTTTGAGGTAGAGTGCCATTCGACGGAAAGGGATGTCTTTGATGTATGGCATTTGATGAATAGTCATTTGACTGTTGATAATCGGCAGATTTCCTATGCACATATCGGTGAAATCGGTAAACGGGATGTAGCAAAACGAATTACCAAAAATAACCAGGAGTATTCGCTGGAAGTGGCATTTAATTTTATGGGTTCGTATGATTTGTCCGATAGATTTATCAAACAGGTGACGAAGGAGGTAAATGCTGTGTTGCCGGTGGGATTCCGTACGGTGAATCGTAGCTATGGATGGTATGAGGATAGTGGTTCTCAATATTGGTTGATTTTGCTGATTGTGGTGATTATCTTTTTTATCTGTTCTATTTTGTTTGAATCGTTGCGTCAGCCACTTGTTATTATTTCGTTAATCCCGGTGTCATTTATTGGGACATTTCTTACTTTTTATTTTTCAGGGGTGAATTTCGGTACCGGTGGTTTTGCTTCACTGGTGTTGTTGAGTGGGCTGGTGGTGAATGCGGCTATCTATGTCATTAATGAGTATAACGGACAGGCGGGAAGGATGTTGGGGTGGAAAGGCGGAAAAGTATCGGTGAGGCTTTATGTGAAAGCTTATAATCATAAAATAATTGCAGTGTTGCTAACGATTGTATCAACGGTATTAGGGTTGGTTCCTTTTCTAATAGACGGTCCGAGAGCAGATGAATTTTGGTTCTCGTTTGCCATCGGAACAATGGGTGGCTTGTCCTTTTCAGTGGTTGCTCTTGTGTTTTTTATGCCGATATTTATGCCATGTGTAAAAGAGAATATAAAAAAACGAATTCTCAGTTTGTAATTGCAACTTTGTGATTATTTTATTACTTTTGTTTGAACAGTAAATTAAAAGATGATGGAAAATTATTTTTATCTGAATGAACAGAGAGAACAAAAAGGTCCTTGTTCGCCAGAGGAGTTATTGCAAAATGATGTTCGTCCGACAACGTTGGTTTGGAAAGACGGAATGACAGACTGGATGCCGGCTGGTGAAGTGGAAGAATTGAAGGCGCTGTTCGTAAACAGAGAGGGAAGTGTACCTCCTCCTGTTCCTCCTAAATCTCCGGTTGTGCCCAAAAGGAGTAAGCCGGACAATTGGTTGGTATGGGCAATTCTGTCTACCATATTGTGTTGCCTTCCGTTGGGGGTGGTTTCCATTATTTATGCTGCTAAAGTGGATAATTTATGGGCTTCCGGTCAGTATGATGAGGCAGAAAGAGCTTCGAAAAATGCAAGGCTGTTTTTCTTTTTGGCACTGATTTTGGGAATTGTAGGTAGTTTGATTGCTTTTGCAGGAGGAATTGTCAGTAGTTTGATTGTAAACTCGGCATCTTTTATTGACGGCTTTAACGTCGGTTATATAAATGTTTAGAAACTGCTTCTGGAAATGGGGCATTCTCACTATTGTTATCATGCTCGGGGTTCTGTTGTTCTTTATAGACCCTGAGCAGTCTTTGTTTGTGCCGAAATGCCCGTTTTATTGGCTGACAGGGTGGGAGTGTCCGGCATGCGGTAGCCAGCGGGCAATTCATCAATTGTTACACCTTAATATTAAAGAAGCTTTCGGATATAATCCTTTTCTTGTGATTTCCTTGCCGTATGTTGTTTTGGTGGTTTGGGTGCATTGGTTTGATGCAAACAACCGAATGACAAGAGTAAAGAATATCTGTTGCCATCCGGTTGTTGTTGCTACCTACGGAATTCTGATTATCCTTTGGTGGATTGTCCGGAATCTTATACGGTTGTGTTGACAAGGCGCTCTGCCAGGGCGTGGATGTCAATTCCGGAGAAATTGCCGGAGGTCATAATCAGAAGTACGGAGTTGTGGTAGTCTTTGTCGTTTAATACTTCAAGTAGCAAGTTGTTGTCGGTATATACTTTTAATTCTTTGTTTGCGAATCCGCTTTTTACATCTTCGACAGTGATTTCCGGAAGACGCTTATGGAGAACTACCTCCGGATTGAAGAAGACAATCGCCTCGTCCGCAGCATCCATGGTGTTGTGATATTGTGGCAAGAAGTCTGCATTCAGGCTACTGAAGGTGTGTAGTTCCATGCAGGCGATAAGCCGGCGAGTCGGGTACTGTTCTCTGACAGCTTTGATGGTGGCCTGTAGTTTGGACGGCGAATGTGCAAAGTCCAGAAAGACGGTGGTCTGTTTATTTTCGGCAATCTTTTGCAGACGTTTTGCAGCACCATTATAGGTGGAGATGGCTTTTAGGAAATCTCTATCGCTGATACCCAGTTCGCGGCAAGCGTAGTAGGCTGCTGAAATATTTTGCAGATTGTGGTTGCCGAATATCCGAAGCGGAGTCTCTCCGTGAAGTGTCAGATTTGTGATTCCGTCTTTTACGGTATGTGGAAAAGAGTTGTAAGGTATTTGTTTTACGGAGACGTCAGCTCTGGAGAGTATTTTACGAATGTTTTCATCCCCTTCGAAATAGATGAGGGTGCCTCCATGGGTGATTTTTTCGAGGTAGATGGCGAATTGTTCTACATAATTGTCAAAAGTGGGGAATACATTCATATGATCCCAGGCAATTCCGGTGAGGATGGCAATGTCCGGATGGTAGTGGTGGAATTTAGGACGCATATCAATGGGAGATGAAAGATATTCGTCTCCTTCAAATACCGCAATTTTACTGTCATTGCCGAGATGTACCATGGTATCAAATCCTTCGAGCAGTGCTCCTGCCATATAATCAAAAGGAATGTTGCAGCAGTGTAATACGTGCATAATCATGGAGGTGGTTGTGGTCTTTCCATGACTGCCGCCTACAATGACACGTTTTTTGTCTTTGGTCTGTTCGTAGAGATATTCCGGATAGCTGTATATTTGGATTCCCAATTCTTGGGCTTTTAGCAATTCTGGATTGTCTTTGCGTGCATGCATGCCAAGTATGACTGCATCTATCGAAGTGGTGATTTTTTCAGGAAACCAGCCCCAGGCTTCGGGTAATAGACCGGCTGCTTGCAGACGGGATTTGGATGGTTCGAATATTTCGTCATCGGAACCGGTGACGTGATATCCTTTGTTGGGGAGGGCAAGAGCCAGATTGTGCATGGCAGCACCTCCGATGGCTATGAAGTGTATGTTCATATGGTTGGAATTAATGTTCATATTAGCGATTTTAAATGCAAATATATAGTTTTTCTGTTTTGTGGCATAGGCTTTGTTATCAAGGAGGTAAATTTTGTAAGATGAAAAAAAATGTGATGTTGTTTCTTTTGGGGGTGTTGCTGGTAGCATGCAACCCTTTCGAGTATCATCCTTATGATGTGCGGTTGAGTAGTAAGTATAAGGATATCAATCGGAAAAATATTGAACGTATACGAGAAAAGGATTCCGGGCAAGATACGGTGTGCTTTGCTTTTGCCGGAGATACTCAGCGTTGGTATGACGAGACTG
>CAKVCR010000258.1 GCA_934725835.1 uncultured Odoribacter sp. | reverse complement strand
GAGTCTATATGGTGTTTAAACAATGCGCTTGCAGGAATTACAACCAACAGCTCCCATGGTTTATGTATGCTTGTTTCTTCGAAGTTGCTGCTCCCGAGTGAAGAGTATCTTTTGATACTTGAAATGATATTTTCTGTAGCATATTCAGCTTGAGGACGGGATTTGCGGAAACCCAGCATCATCACTCCAATGCAGGAAAATTCAAAATTATAATAGCCGGTGTCGTCCAGCGAAAGGAAAAATTCCACGCACGAATCTGTACATACTTTTGAGTTATTCTCTGTTATCCGTGCTGCAGCAGTCTCTTCGTCTACAATGAAGCGGATGAACAACTCTTTGCTGTTGTGGGCGATTTGAAAATCCACCCGAGGGTGGTATGGGAATTGCTCTTTCCAATTGAGAAATGCAAGTGTATGTGTCTCTTCGGTTGCCAGAACGGCTCTGCATTCTTCTGGAGCTTTAGCATTTAGTGTGGAGATTTCCTTGATTATCATCATAAGCAATAAATTAGGGATTACCTGATAATACAGATAATCCCTGTGTTCTTTTTTTATATATTATCCGATTTGTTATTTGCGGATTTTGTAACCTGCTACACCATAGTACAGGATAAACAGGAAGCAGGGTAATGCCAGCCAATACGCTTGTTGCGGGGTCGTTGCATCTTTCAAGAAACCAAAAACGGTAGGTATCACAGCACCTCCGGCAATTGCCATTGTCAATAATCCGGCTCCGGCTTTGGTGTATTTGCCGAGGTCTGCCATTGCCAGCGGCCATAATGCCGGCCACATCAATGAACAGCCAAGTGCCATTAAGAAAATAGCCCAAATAGAAATACCTGCCGGTAGTAATACGATTGCCAATGAACCGAGTACTCCAATCCATGCACAGATACGCATTGCCATGTCTTGGCTCATGTATTTAGGAATAAAGATGATGCCGCAGATGTAACCGATTACCATTCCGATACTTGGAATCCAGGCATATAAATCAGGATTTGCCAGTCCCAGTGATTTTGCATAGTCAACGGCTGTACTCAATGCCAACGTTTCTACTCCTACATAGATGAACAATGTCAGTGCTCCCAACACCAGATGGGGGAATTGCCAGATGGATGTTTTATTGGCTGCATACGGGCAGTCGGCTGCGCTTGATTCATCTTCTCCCGCTGCTGTTACTTCAGGTAGCGGAGCCAACAGTGAAATGACACCCAAACATAAGAACACGGCAATGATGATGTAGAATGGCAAATATAAATCAGCTATCTGTACTTTGTCCGGATTCGGAATAACCAAAGCAAAGAACAATGGAGCCACCGGCCATGCTAATTTATTGCAGATACCCATCATGCTGATTCGTTTGGCTGCACTTTCGAGCGGTCCTAAGATGGTGATGTATGGGTTGACAGATGCCTGCAGGTAAGCATTGGCTGCTCCGCTGACAAATGAGGCCAGCAGGAATAATGGGAAACTATTCTGTTTTGTTGAAAAAACAAATAGAACAAAAGCTGCTGCAAAAATTAAAAACGAAAGTGCCATCGTTTTTTTGTAGCCGATGACGGAGATTGTCTTGGCTGCAGGATAACCGAATATGATAAACGGTAGAAAAGTGGCAGCTAACAAGAGGTAAGCCACCCCTGATGGCAATGCTAAATTATCCTTTAGTACAGGAATTAGGAATGAATTGATACCTAAGGCAAAACCTAGGGAAAAAAACATCATTCCGATGAATGCTAACGGAAGAGCATAATTGGTTTTGTTTTGTGACATAATAATATAATTAGTTATACGATTATACATGCTTACAGCAGGTAAAGGTATGAAAAAATTTAAAAAGTAAAAGGCTAAAAGTATACTTTTAGCCTTTTACTTTTTGTTTATATTTTTGTTGACATTATTTTGCCTTCGGTCTAAAGGTAATGTCTACAATATCAGCACCCTTCATAAGGTTTTTCAAGAACTTCTGAATGTCCTTCGGAGTCATTTTATTAAGGATATCTTCGTAGTTTTTCGGATCTGTTGAGTCAAGACCATTGAGATAGTAGTTTACAATTGCATTCAACCAATATCCGTTGTGGTTCTTAGATTGCTCTCTTCCTTTCAACATGTTGCTGACAACCTTCATCAACTCTTCATCTGTCGGTGCTTCCTGCTGCAGTTTGTCCAATTCTGCATAAATCAACGATTTCAGATGATCAGCTTTGTCCGGATCACAGTCGAACTGCATGGTCAGACTATAGCTGTTGTACGGGATGCGAGATGCGCTACCGCTAACACCTACACCATAGGTTCCTCCTTCTTTTTCACGGATGTTTTCAGTGTATCTCAAATCAAGGATGCCCTGCAGTACACTTAAGCAGAAGCTGTTGTGTAAATTGTATTTCATCTCTTTGGAGAAGTTTGTAATCACTGTAGCTTTCGGAACTTCCAAATCCACTTCGATGCTTCTCTCTGTTTTGCCTTTCGGAACTCTTACCTTGTTGTCTCTCCAAGTCTCTTTGCGATATTCTGATTTGATAGAACCCAAATATTTTTCTACCAACGGTCTGATGGTCTCTTCCTCTACGTTACCTACGATGAAGAAGATAAAGTCGCTTGCATCTTTGATACGGTCGCGGTATACTTTTTCAATCTGTTCCAAGCTGATTCTGTTCAGATAGTCCTCATTGTAGATTATGCTTCTTGGGTTGTAGTTGCTCATAATCATCTGTACAGAGTCCTGCATAATCTTTTGCGGTTTGCCCAATACCATCGGCAGAGTGCTGCGGTTCTGGTTCATTATAGATTCGAAAATCTCCTTGTCGAAACGGGGTTTTTCAAAACGCAAATAAACCATCTGCATCATGGTCTCTACATCCTGCGGAGTAGATGCTCCTTGTACGGCTTCGGACAGAGAACTGATTTTTACGGCACTGTTTGCCATCTTACCGGTCAGGATTTTACCCAATGCAATTGCATCGAAGTCTCCTAAACCGAAGGCATCTACAAAACTTGATGCATTCTGCGCTGATACCAACATGTCTGTATCGTACAATGAAGTTCCACCCTTACTGTAAGAAGTCAATGTAACATTGTCTTTTTCGTAGTCTGCCTTGCGGAAAACAACTTTTGCTCCATTATCCAATTTCCATTCTACAGCATCGAACTGCGGAAGTCTGGTAGTCTTCACAATTTTACCGCCTTTCAATTCTTCGTTGATAAGAGAAGCTTCGCAGGTAGTGTCTTTGTAAGGCTCTACTTTTGCTGCTTTAACTTTGGCAATGATAGCTTCGCACTCCTCTTTGGTCAAGTGTTTTACACCTTCTGTCGGACCGCTGATAATGATGGTCTGGTTCTTGTTTACGTTCCATTCTTTTGCTTTCGCATTGACTTCCTCTACTGTAATAGTCGGGATTAACTTGGTAACATAGTCATAATAATAGTCGATGTCAACAATCGGTTCGTCATCCAAGAAGTGTTCTTGCATTTCCTGAATGTAGCTTTCGTTGCTGGTCTTGTCTTTGTCCTTATATGCAGACTCCATGCCAACCAACATATTTGTCTTAACGCGTTCCAATTCGCTTTCGGTAAAGCCGTAGCGGAGTATCTTTTCGTTTTCCAATAATATGGTTTCAAAAGCAATATCCTCTTCATTCGGTTTTGCAGATGCATTGATTCCGTATGCGTTATAACCTCTTACGAGACCGCTGAATCCGATGCTGCCGCCTAAGAAAGGAGGATTTGCCTGGTGCATCAGTTCGCTGATACGGTTGCCTGCCATAGCGTTGTAGAAAGAGGTGATGATGTTGTCTTTCACATAAGCATGTGTGTTTTTCTGTGCTTTCTGGGGAGCAGGGAGCATTGTGATAAACTGTATAGATGAACCCTGTGCTTCCTTGTCTGTGGCAAGACCGAAATAAAGTTCGTCATGTTCCGGGATTTCATAGAATGGACGGGGTGTCGGATTTTCGATAGCCGGAACGCTTGAAAGAATTGCTTTTACTCTTTCTTCCATTTTCTTGACATCGAAATCACCTACGATAGCGATAGCTTCGAGGTCCGTACGATACCATTTGTGGTAGAAGTCGCGGATTGTCTGTGGCTTGAAGTTGTTGATAACGTCCAGAGAACCGATAACATCGCGTTCTGCATATTTAGAACCTTTGTACAGTATCGGCATCATCTGTGCACGGATGCGGAAAGCTGCGTTACGGCGTGTTCTCCATTCCTCTGA
>CAKVCR010000257.1 GCA_934725835.1 uncultured Odoribacter sp. | reverse complement strand
GAAAATGACTTTGATTTACCATCGGCATGTATTTTGTATATCCATCTTCTTTTTCAATCAAATTTTTTATTCCTTCCAGATGATGGATCTCAAAATTACATCCTCCGATCGCTCGTGCCCGTTTATCATCATAAATATCCTGCATCTGCCACCACGAAGGCATGATACGCTCTGCAAACGGCCAGTGCATAGAAATCAGATCAATATAATCCATGTCCAACTGCGCCATCGTTTCCTCAAAACCCCTATATGTACATCTGTCACGGATATCATCAATACAGATTTTTGAGGCAATAAAAAACTCTTCTCTCGGAATACCGCTCTTTTTAATTGCAATTCCAAGTGCTCTCTGTGTACGATAAGATTCCGCTGTGTCAAAATATCGAAAACCAACGTCTATCGCATCCATGATAATCTCTACCTGCGTTTTCAAATCATACGCTGTTTCCTCTGTGCTATACCCCAAAAGAGGCATCTTTACACCATTTGCCAACGTTACCGTTGATTGAAGTGATAATTTTTCCATATGTTACCTCTTTTCATCAAAAATCAAACAAATCCGGATCCCAATTTACAGGACCTTCAAAATTCAAGGCATCTATTCTGTCCATCTCCTCTTTCGTAATCTCAAAATCAAAGAAATCGAGATTTTCTCTCATTCGCTTAGAATTGTGCGATGTGGGAAGGGGACAGACCCCATGCTGCAGATTCCATCTCAATACCACCTGATACATGGACTTTCCATATTTCTTTCCGATGACGTTCAGTACCGAATCTTCTGACTCATATTTCAAGCGGCATAACGGCATCATTGAAATATATCTGATACCATAAAACTCATCAAATCTGCGCACATCATTACTCATACACCAAGGAGAGAACTCATCCTCCTGCACATGTGGAAGAACATCACAATTCCTCATAATCTCCACAAAATGATGTCTCTTTACATTACTGAGTCCCAAAGATCGAACATGTCCGGTATAGTAGAATTTTTCACATGTCTTCCATGCATCAACAATCTTTCCGATTACCGGCCAGTGCAACAGGTAACAATCAATATAATCGGTCTGCAATCTTTTTAAAGATTCCTCAAACTGCCTTAACATATCGACTTCTCCGCGTCGCATAGCCGGATCCCACATCTTTGATACAATGAAAAATTCTTCTCTCGGAATCTTACTTTCCTTTATCGCAATACCAAGCGCTCTCTCTGAATGATAGATAAAAGCCGTATCAAACATACGATACCCTGCCGCAATCGCATCAAGATAATTTTTGACCTGCTCATCAATCGTTCGCCCTTGTGCATCTCCATAACCAACTACCGGCATACGAACCCGGTTATAGAGTTCATAATACGAATCCTTGTTTATATCCTTCATCCCTTAATCACCTCATTTTTGCTGAGCCCTGAAAAGCTCGCCGACTTCATTAAGTGCTTCCTCTTTTCCATACTCCGGAAGTGCATCATCCAGCATCTTCTGGATCACTGCAGCATAGCTTGCACAAAGATCACTGCCCATATAGTACGTAATCGGATGACATGCAAATCCGTCCTGAATCATCATATACGCATCATATGTATAAGTATCATAAACTTCCGGCTCCGGAACGTATGATTTACTGGTAGTAATTACAGAAAATTCTTTTACCAGCGTTTCTGCCACAAAATCACTTGTATACCACCAATTATACAAATCAAGCGCAGCCGCATTTTCTTCCTCGGTTCCCTGATTTGATACAACATATCCCTGACAGTTCTGAATAAAGTAAGAATTCTCATCATCTATACAAAACGGTCCGATTTCCCACTCTTCCGTGAAATTAGTATCATATTTGTAATAGATTCCTGTTGTTCCATATTCGAATTCCCAACCATATCCGCTATTTCCCGGAAATACTTTTTCAACCATAACATTCTGGTCATAAGAAATAGATTCCGGATCAGCATATTTCATCATGTCATTCAAAAAGTCAAAAAATTCATTCCAATAAACATCCGTAGTCGGATCAATCGTACCATCTACCAGCCCCTTGTATCTTTCGGATGCATTTTCACCACCTAACACAAGCGGAGCATTACCCATATGATTATGAAGTACCTGTGTTGTCTGCAAATAAGAAAGTCCCATATATCCAGCAGCATATAATTTTTCAAACGCATCAAAGCACTCCGTCTTTGTAACAGGTACAGATGTAATTCCAACATCAGCTAATGCCGCTTTATTCCAGATAATTCCATGTATTTCATAATTATAGTAAGCGCCATAGATTCCCCCATCCCATTCAAAACCGTCTGTCATGCCATCCATAACATTTGCAACTGCTGCCGAATCACTGACATCCTGCAAAAGATCTTTATATTCATAACCGAAATCATCACCACGCATGTTAAAAATATTCGGAAGATTTCCGGATGCCTGCAGCGCTTTCAGATCTCCGAACAGATCACCGGACTCTGCCGTATAAACAGATACTTTAATTCCCGGATGTTCTTTCTCATATTCCGGAAAAATCACATTTTCAAGCGTATCAACCCAGTCTGTTTTAAAAGTTGCCCATACAAGCTCAATTTCTTCTCCGTTATCAGCTTCTTCTGTCTCGTTTTCCGCCTCATCACTTGTACTTTCAGGCGATGTCTCCTCCTGCGAAGAAGCACCACATCCAATCACTGATACCACCATTGCCAGACTTAAAATCATTGCTATAAATCGTTTCATCTCTTTTCCTCCCTTTGTCCAATCACTATTTTACTTTTTCCGACTTTTCCTCAGTATACGGTGCCAAAACACCTGCCGGTATTAACCAGTTCTTTGCAGCATACGGATTCACTTCACAAATCGTTCCCGGTGGAACCACAACTCCCATCGGAAAGCTTTTGGCCTGTCCCCCTGCTGCCCATTCTTTCAGCACAATACATTTCATAATTTTTGTCACCTCCCTTTTAACCTTTAACTGCACCTGAAACCATACCTTCTATAATATTTTTCTGGCTGATTAGAAACATGATAATCGGCGGAATCAGACAAAGGACAATCGCCGGCAACATGTTATCCCATCTTGTGCCTGTTCCTGCTTCACCTGCAACTTTTTTCAACGCAATCTGTAATGTATAATTCGTCTTATTCACTCCCAATAAAATAAACGGCAGAAGATAATCATTCCATATATAAAACAGATTTAATATTGTAAAAGTGCTGATGATTGGTTTCAAATTTGGCATTATAATTTTAAAAAACAACTGCAACGGATTACATCCATCAATAATTCCCGATTCTTCTATGTCATACGGTATGGCATACACCGCACCGCTGACCAACACCACCGTAACCGGAGCACACATACCTAAATACGAAAGGCATACACCCGCCAGATTCCCCGTTAATCCCATATTGTTCATGACTTTAACAAACGGAATCATGGTTGCCTGAAACGGCAGTGCCATCGCACCAATAAACAACAAATAGAGAAACCGGTTTAATTTATCTCTATATCTTGTCAGCCAATATCCGGTCATGCTTCCAAACAGAACCAGCTCTGCACATCCGACAAACGTTACAATAAATGTGTTCCGCAATGCTCGTCCGTAGTTCATCAATCCGGCTGCACGTGCATAATTTTCAAAATGTAATTGTTCCGGTAATTTAAGCAAATTAAAGCTAATTTCATTATTCGTTTTAAACGAATTCATCAAAACAAGCAAAAACGGAAATATAATAAACAACAATCCACAAAATGTAATGATACTAATCAGCAGATTCATTCTCTTTTCTTTTTTTGTTTTACCTTTTACCAGCTTTAATAATTGTCTTTTTTCTTGTTTTCGCTCAGCTTTCATCACAATTTCACCTCTTTCTTAGATGTAAGATATGATTGCACCGATGAAATCGCAGCTACAATAATAACAAAGATAACCGCCTTTGCGCACCCATAAGCCATTTCATTTGAATTAAAGGCCGTCTCAAAGATATTCATCGTAATGGATTCCGATGATCGATATGGATTGCCCGCTGTCAGTGCAAGGTTCATATCATAAAGTCTCATACACGTTAAGAACGTTATAAAAACAGCCCTCGTAATAGTTGGAATCATCAATGGCATCTGAATTCGAAACAATGTCTGCACCTTTGTTGCCCCATCAACAGCAGCCGCTTCCATCACATCGCCTGGAAGTTGTATGAGACCCGAAATATACAATAACATTGTATATCCCAGTTGCGCCCACACCTGAAC
>CAKVCR010000256.1 GCA_934725835.1 uncultured Odoribacter sp. | reverse complement strand
CCAGCATATTTCGAGCCTCGTTCACATCAGCAATCCACGAATCGGATATGTTCTTCTTGGCATAATCCACAAATTCAGGATATTCCAAATATTTAGAATAAGAATCCAGCGTATCGATTGCCGGGTAACGTTTGGAGTCGGCACGAGACTGCGACAAGGCATAAAAACACCGGGCAACCTTCTTGGTCGATTCGGTAACAGGCTCTTTCAAGTTACCACCGGCAGGCGAAACGGTACCGATAAATGTAACAGACCCTGTCTTGCCATTCTTCAAATATACCATTCCGGCACGTGCATAGAAGTTCGAAATAATTGCGGACAAGTCCATCGGGAAAGCATCCTGTCCCGGCAACTCCTCCATACGGTTGGACATCTCACGCAAAGCCTGTGCCCAGCGGGATGTAGAGTCGGCCAAAAGCAGCACCTTCATTCCCATGGCACGATAATATTCTCCGATAGTCATCGCCGTGTAGACAGAAGCTTCACGGGCAGCTACCGGCATGTTTGAGGTATTTGCAATAATGGTAGTACGCTCATACAGCGAACGTCCGGAGCGCGGGTCCTGCAATTCAGGGAATTCTGTAAAGATTTCCACCACCTCATTCGCACGCTCACCGCATGCTGCCATGATAATCACATCCGCATCGGCAAAACGAGCCAACGCATGCTGCAGCACTGTTTTACCGGTACCGAACGGTCCGGGAATAAAACCGGTACCACCCTCCAGCATCGGGTTCATCGTGTCAATCACACGCACTCCGGTCTCCATCTGACGGAAGGGACGCGGTTTGTCAACATAATTACGGATAGCAACTTTCACAGGCCACTTCTGCACCATCGTAACATTATATTCCTTGCCGTTCTTATCCTTTAGGACGGCAACAGTATCCAATATTGTATAATCTCCTGCCGGCGCAACAGAAACCACGGTGTATTCCCCTTCAAATTTGAACGGCACCATAATCTTATGGTCGAGCCAGTTTTCCTTGACATTACCCAACCAATCAGCAGCCTTTACTTTGTCTCCAGCCTTTGCCAACGGAGTGAAGCTCCATTTCTTGTCGCTCTCCAGCGGATCGGTATATTCTCCTCTTTTCAAAAAAACTCCGGTCATCTTGTCAAGGTCGTTCTGCAAACCATCAAAGTTTTTAGATAACAGACCGGGACCGAGACTAACCTCAAGCATATGATTCTGAAATTCTACAGGCATTCCCGGTTTCAGTCCACGGGTGCTTTCGAATACCTGTACATAGGCAAGATCTCCAACCACCTTAATCACTTCGGCCATCAAACGCTCTTTACCCGTTTCGATGAAGCAAATCTCATTTTGAGAAACGGGCCCTTCTACTTTGACAAGCACAAGATTGGAAATAATGCTATGGACTTTTCCTTGTGTTTTATCCATAAATGTTCTAATTAAATCATTTAAACTGTTCATCAAACTGGAAACTCTTCCTGAACTTTTCAACCATTTCCATAAATACTTTTCTTCCGGATTCCGAGCTCATCCTGCTCCATCTTTCGACAATCATCAAGCGAAGCATATAGCTAACCACCCGCTCGAATGAAAAATATTCAAAGGTCACCGCCTCATCCAGAAAATCCCAGACAAGCAGGTCGAGTCCACGTTCGCGTTCTACCAAATCAGCAGAATCCATCAACGCCATCACTTTCTCCACGAAAGGGTAATCCAATGAAAGGCCAAAATCCTTGGCATTGGATGTCCGCAATGCAACAGCAAAATCGTTGCTTCCGATTACCTCTTTAGCGACATCCATTCCGTATTTGCGGGCATTTAAAGCTGTCACCAGATTTTTCAGATTCATGGAATACTCGGCATACTCCCTCACCAGCCGATTTTCGGCTTTCATCATATAATCGTAGTACATCCAGCTCAATACATTCACCGGAGTCACTTCGTATTTCAAATGTTCTTCTTTAAAGTCAGCGATGAATCCTCTCAGATACTCCGGAATATCCTTATCCGGTTCGCCCACTTCATCTTCAAGCACTTTCAACGGATATACTGTCTGCAATGCAGAATCCGCCCCCTGCCTATTAAGCAAACGCAACACCTGAACATTATCGTTCGGCAAAAAGAACAAATCTATCATATTCTTGTCCTTTCCGCTGACATAGTCCTTCAGTTGCTCGCGAAATTCCCCGACAGTCAGCGACAGTTTCCGGTCGTCCCATGCTATCTCAGGCAATCCTGCTATAAAAGCAATATAATCCATGCAGTCAATTTTTATCAGACATTATTTATAGAGCAAGCTTTTGGTAAAGCTTCTCATGTATTGGTTAAAGAAAGATTCAAAGAGTTCTTCAGAGAAAGACACCTGATAGCTTCCATCCTTCGGACGAAGGATAAATGCACCTTCTGCGCCCCCAGCCTTTACCTCCAGGCCTTGATCCAACAACTCTTTGTACTTGGCAGACACATACTGCAGGAACCGAGCTTTCTCCTCGTCCGACAATATAACTTCCAAATCAAGATTTCCTGAAGCAACATTCCACTTCTTGATGATGTCCACCACCATTTCCTGAACAAAATCAGCATCTTTGAAAGCCTCTTTTGCCATTTCCCCAGACACTTTACCGACAATCAATCCGGTGATTTCCTGCTTCAGTGCAGTGATAGCCTGACGAGCGCTTAATGCCATTTCCGACATCGCCTTCTTTTTCAGATTCTCCGCTTCTGCCATTGCTTCATTCCGAATATCCATTGCTTTTGCCTCGGCATCCGAAATCAAGCTCTCAGCTTTTGCTTTCTTTTCAGCTTCCTGATTAGCCTTGCCTATCCCCTCCTCGTATAGCTTCTTCGTTAATACATCTAATTTGTTTTCCATATCTGAATATAGTTTTGAATAATTCTTTCAACAATTTTCTATTATCAAACTCCAAATGTCCCTTAGATTTGAAGGCTCCAAGTTACTCTTTTTGCCTTAAAAAACAAACAAAACCACCTATTTAAAACGCCCTTCCCTCAAAAAAGAAATGCAACCATCCAAGCTGACGCTCATTTGGCTGCATTCTTCAAACATACAATCAAATTGATTACTGATAATCTTCGCCGGTAGCCCAGTTGCCAGCCTTAATCTGTTCCTGCATGTGCTTCAGCCATATCTGGCGGATAGCAGGATAATCACCCAAACCTTTTATCGTGCAATCCTTGACAGAACCGTGGTGACTTTCGTCCTCATTGATGTTATATCCCATCTTTTTCAACTTCAATCTCCAGCAAGCCTCTCCCTGCGGAGCTGCCTGGCTTAAATCATCGCCCTCTTCCAATCCCCACATATCATTATGAGCATGGTCGCCGGCAATAGACATAAGCGGAGCCAGATAAATCGTTATTTCAGAAGCCTTGTAACCGGTGGTTTCCTCGTACGCTTTCAATTTGGCATATACACATTCATCACTTCCCTCCTCAAAGAAAAGCATATCGCCATAGTCAACGGTACCTACAAACACATTGTTCTTGTTTGCTGTTTTTGCCTGCATAGCTTTCTCCAGATTGGAATACTGGTCGTTTGCGTGGCCATAGGTGTCTTCCGGGTTACCGTGTCCCATGAAAAGCACAATATTCTTCGGATTCTTCAATACTTCCTTGTAGGCATCAAAAAGCACATCACAAACAGCTTCGACATCATCATCATCTTCCAACAAACACGCACCCTTCACAACCTCCACTTGCGGGAATCCCTGAATCATAAAATCCTTTTTCACTTTTGTATTCATCAAACTCAGATACTCCTCACCGGGGATTACATGCAATGACTGGACAGCCACCTTTTTATAACCCGCATTACCGAAAGCAGACAACCAGTCCGACGGTCCGTGACGTTCTACGCCTGTTGCAGCCAATACACGATTCACGCAAGTCGCCGAAGTGAAAGACAGATAAATATCATAATCGGGGAATGCTTTCTTAAAATCAGACATCACGGCATCATAAGTCTTAATCGATTCATGATAAGTACTGCCGAATGTACACAACAACATTGCCTTGTCACTTTTTTTGTTGGCAATCACACTTTTCTCCACCGGATTGGTCGTGTTATCATCATCACCATCATCACAAGATGTGAAGAATGGACAAACAAACAACATGGCTACGGCCATCCAATACGTCATTTTCTTCATTTTAATTTATTATTTAAATTGATACTACGAGAAGCTCCTTTATCGGACCTTCTCTCATTTACTTTTATTCTGATATTTCAATACACACGAAAC
>CAKVCR010000255.1 GCA_934725835.1 uncultured Odoribacter sp. | reverse complement strand
CGCTCAAGCTCCGGAACAATTCGTCGGCTACGGTGCTTGCCTTCCTGTCATAGCCGGATACAAGCATCCGAACATATTTGGCCATAAACTCATGGTCACGGTTGCCGGCTTTATATTTTTCCTCGAGCACTCCCGTTGCCTTGGTATCGTCGAAAGCCTGCTCTACCTTTTTGATAAATTCGTCGGGTTCTCCTCCTCCGACAAACTTATGGCGGAGATTGCCTTTAGAATCAATCACCAGGAAAGTAGGGAATGCTGCCACGCCGAAACGTTTTGCCAGCTCAGGGCCTTCACCTTTCTCCATATCGAATTTCACACAAATGAAACGATTCAAATAATCGCCGACCTTTTCCTGCGGAAAAACTTTAGAAAGCATATATTTGCACGGACCGCACCAGGAAGTGTAACAATCTACGAACACCATCTGGTGGTTCATTTTAGCTTTCTCCAATGCCTGTGCAAAGGTCAGATTCTCAAAGTATACACCAACATGAGAGTTCTTCTTGAACAGTTCCATGGCAGAAGCCAGGTACTCCAACCGATTGTCACCCTCCATCCGGGCATTCACTTTTTCGGTAACCGCCAGCATCCGGCGATACAACTCTTTCGTCATATTATCCCCCAATGTAAACTGTGCCTTGTAGAAATTGACAAAATCCCCGAATGTCATTGTTTCAGCCTGCTGTTCCATCAATTCCACCATCTTGGCGGCATCTTTTTCAACTACAGAATTTGCAAGCGCATACGAGCCCAACAACTGTTCTTTTTGGGAAATCTGCAATCCGTCTATTTCGCTTTTCAAAGTGGCAAGAGCCGGAGTGTCTTTCGGAGTCCTTCCGGCGATATAGTAAGACAAAACCTTAAAATAGTTGCCGGCGATAAAATCATCCACCTTCTCCTGGCCGACATTCTTGACAAGTGTCCGGTAGTTGTTCAATATAAAATTGAAATCGTCGCTTCCGATAGCACAACCGCCCATCTCAATCAGAGGCCAATATTCTGCTTTCACTTTGTCCTTGTCAGACATCTTTGACTGCAACTCTTCCAATATCTGAGCAGCCTTCTTGCTTTCGAAAGCATCTTTCAATGCACGATAATAAGACACCATCTCGTTTTTCTTCATCTTTCCGGAATTATATCTCTCCGTCAGATAATGAAGACAGGTCTTTTCATTCAAGCCCATCTGCACCCTTTCGATAAAACCTTCCAAGGTTCCGCCTCCCACAACACGATGCAGAACAGTGCCGTCGCAACGCACAATCAAGAAGGTGGGGTATGCCGATACGCCATATTTTTTGTCCAACTCTTTGCCTTCAGGCTTTTCCATATCGAATTTCACACACACAAAACGGGGATTGAAAAATTCGCCTGCCTTCTCCTGAGGGAATACGACTTGTGTCATGTGTTTGCACGGGCCGCACCATGTAGTGTAGCAATCGACAAAGACAAGTTTGTTTTCCTCCTTCGCCTTTTTCAATGCCTCCTGGAAAGTCAAAGGCCGAAAATCAACGCCTCCCTGGGCAAAAAGCAAGGTGCAGAGCAACAAACCGCCCATTAAAGTAAATAGTTTTTTCATAATGATTATTTTAATAATTAATGGCAGCAAGTTATAAAATATCGGAATACAGAATCATATCGCACTGAGCATTAACGAATATTTATGATAAATGGCACACCTATGCCCGATTATAGTTAAATTTGCCCTAAAATTATAATGACACGCCATGCCTGAAAAAATCCACCGTTACCGGGAAACAACAGCACATATCGTCCTACCGGACAAATTCACCTGTCCCTTCCACTACACTCCGCATCCTCTGTGCGTGATGGCAGCCGAGGAGGTGCAACGCTACCTGCGGAAGCAAACCGGATGGCAGCAGGAGCTGCAGAGAGGAAAAATGTTCGGCGTGTTGGCAGTACGCGAAAAAAACGGCAATATCGGCTTTTTGGCAGCCTTTTCCGGTCTGCTGGCAGGCCGCAACATCCACGACTACTTCGTACCACCTATCTATGACCTGCAGCATCCGGACGGATTTTTCCTTAAGGAAGAGGCACAGATATCCGGCATAAACGCCACTATCGACAAGCTGGAAACAGCGCCCCCATACCTGGAATACAAAAAGGCACTGCAGGAAGAACAACAAATCGCCGCTTTAGCCATCGGGACGGCAAAGATGCAGATGCAGAGAGACAAAATGGTGCGGGAACAGAAACGGCAACACCCCCTCTCGCAAGAGGAGAATGCCGCCCTTATACACGAAAGCCAACATCAAAAAGCTGAATTGAAACGGCTGAAAGAATATCACGCCCGGCAAATCGAGACGATACAACAGCATATCAACCGATGGGAAACAGAGATTGCCAAACTGAAGGACGAGCGCAAACAACGCTCTGCCGCTTTACAACAGAAGCTGTTTGCCCAATTCAAGATACACAACTTTTCAGGCGAAGTGAAAAATCTCCACGAACTGTTCAACGAGCTTGGCAATCATATACCGCCGGCAGGAGCCGGAGAATGCGCAGCCCCCCGCCTGCTGCAATATGCCACCCTACACGACCTACACCCCATCGCCATGGCGGAATTCTGGTGGGGAGACTCGCCCCGCACGGAATTGCGCCGACACGGATACTATTATCCCGCCTGCAAGAGCAAATGTGAACCCATACTGCAATTTATGCTGCAGGGGCTGGACGTCGAGGAAAATCCCCTTCTGAAAACCACTGCACAACTAAAGCCGGAAATCATCTGGGAAGACACATGGATAGCCGCTGTATATAAACCTGCGGGGATGCTGTCCGTCCCGGGAAAGTCAGGGCAGCCATCCGTAGAAGAGTGGCTTAAAACCAGATACCCGGCAGCCACGGGACCGCTGCTCGTGCATCGTCTGGACATGGCTACATCCGGGCTGATACTGATGGCAAAAGACAAAGAGACGCACGCTCTACTGCAAAAACAGTTCCAGCTCCGACAGATAAAGAAACGCTATATAGCACTGCTGGACGGCTGCATAGCATCGGACGAGGGCACCATCTCACTCCCCCTGTGTCTGAATCCGGACGACCGCCCCCGGCAATCGGTCAGCTTCAAATACGGGAAACCGGCAATCACGCAATACCGTGTCATTGTCCGAGAAAACAATGTGACT
Organism: uncultured Odoribacter sp.; assembly: GCA_934725835.1. GTDB lineage: Bacteria > Bacteroidota > Bacteroidia > Bacteroidales > Marinifilaceae > Odoribacter. Next base: position 1,116 of record CAKVCR010000255.1, on the reverse strand, counting down.
CGCATTGCCTTCTATCCCATCACCGGTCGCACACATCAGCTACGAGTACATGCCGCACATCCGCTGGGTTTGAACACTCCCATTCTGGGAGACGAGCTTTATGGCAAGAAAGCCGACAGACTGTTTTTGCATGCAGAGGCTGTCGAATTTCAGCATCCCGTTACGAACGAAACTGTGTGCATTGAAAAAAAAGCCGATTTCTGACAGGATACAAAACCTCACACATACAAGGTCGTATGAATCATATCCAAGATATTATTATGAGCCAATATTTGCATTACAGGCTTAAAATGATTATCTTTGAAACAATCTATTAATCACATACAATAATTACTATGAGTATCAAAGGAACAAAAACCGAACAGAACCTGCTGAAGTCATTTGCAGGAGAATCACAAGCAAGAACAAGATATACTTTTTTTGCCAGTGTAGCTAAAAAAGAGGGCTATGAGCAAATCTCTGCCGTATTTATGGAAACTGCCGAGCAGGAAAAGGAACATGCAAAGAAGTTCTTCAAATATCTGGAAGGCGGCATGGTGGAGATAACAGCCAGCTACCCTGCCGGCATTATCAGCACAACAGCAGATAACCTTAGAGCTGCTGCAGAAGGAGAAAACGAAGAGTGGGAGCAGCTGTATCCTGAATTTGCAAAAATCGCTGACGAAGAAGGTTTTCCACAAATAGCCAACACTTTCCGTCAAATAGCCAAGGTGGAAGCTGAACACGAAAAACGCTACCGCACTCTGTTGGAGCGAGTAGAGGCAGGCAAAGTGTTCGAACGCGAGGAGGAAATCGAATGGCAATGCCGAAACTGCGGATATGTCCATAAAGGCAAGAATGCCCCGATGAAATGTCCGGCATGCGAGCATCCACAGGCATATTTCGAGCCTAAAAAGAACAACTATTAATCTTCCGGAATCATGTACAGGCAAAACTTCAATGTTTGAATTTGCTGATTTATTAAAAAAAGAGCCCTTAAAAGGCTCTTTTCTTATTTATTTCCTGTAATTTTGGCGGCTGTGCGAACAATTTATTAAATCTAATATAAATATTATGACACAAAAAATTCAACAAACGCTGCGCGATTCAGCCGGTATGCGCTGGACAGTGCTGCTA
>CAKVCR010000254.1 GCA_934725835.1 uncultured Odoribacter sp. | reverse complement strand
GGATAATCTTGTAACCTTATTAAATGATGCCATGCCTGAAATTGATAATAAGGAGGTACGTAAGTCAATAGAAGAAGCGTGGACGAAATTGGCACATGAGGTGGCGGTAAAAAGGGCGGTCTTGAAGTGTATTGTAGGCGGCTTCGATGTACACTCTTATTTGCAGACGCGTTCGAGGGCGATGATAGAAAAGGTGGTTGCCAAGAAAAGAGAGTCTGCAAAGATTCAGGTAAGTGATGATATTTTGAATCCTGAGTTGTATGAGTTGTTGCGGACATGGAGAAAGGAGGAGGCCAAACGTTTAGGTTTACCTGCCTATACAGTGTTGCAGCAGAAAGCTTTAATTGGTATTTCAAATACCATACCAACAAGCGGAAAGGAGTTATTTAAGGTTCCGGGTGTCGGTAAAAAAGTATTGGAGCGTTATGGAACTCAAATAATGGAGATTTTAGATAACTATCGTTTCCATATGAAGTGACCGTATTTTTATTACTTTTGCATAAAAGAAATTGTTTATGGAGAATCAGCCGTTAGCAGAGCGTTTGAGACCGAAATCTCTGGACGATTATATCGGACAGCAGCATTTGGTAGGTAAGGGAAAGGTGTTGCGCAAGATGATAGAGTCGGGCGTAGTTTCTTCGTTTATTTTATGGGGACCTCCCGGAGTCGGGAAGACGACGTTGGCAATGATTATAGCCGAGCAGTTAAATCGTCCCTTTTATGTATTGAGTGCTGTCAGTTCAGGAGTGAAGGATGTGAGAGAAGTGATTCAGAAGGCTGAAAGTCAGCGTTTTTTCAATACTCCCAATCCAATTTTATTCATTGATGAAATCCATCGTTTTTCAAAAGCACAGCAGGATTCGTTGTTGGCTGCCGTTGAAAAGGGTACGGTGACATTGATTGGAGCTACAACAGAAAATCCTTCGTTTGAGGTAATCTCTCCCTTGCTCTCCCGTTGTCAGGTGTATGTGCTCAAAGCACAGGAGAAAGCTGATTTGGAGAGTCTGGTGGATAGGGCAGTTGCCAAGGATTTTTATCTGAAGGAGAAGAATATCATGGTTAAGGAGAAAGAGGCGTTGATTTCATATAGTGGTGGGGATGCCAGGAAACTGTTGAATATTTTGGAGCTTGTGGTCAATGCCCAGACGGGTTCGGAGATTGTCATAGACAATGAGACTGTCAGAAAAGAATTGCAGGAGAATCCTTTGATGTATGATAAAGATGGGGAACAGCATTATGATATCATCTCTGCCATGATTAAATCTATTCGGGGAAGTGATCCCAATGCTGCCTTATACTATATGGCACGTATGCTGGAAGGAGGGGAGGATCCTAAGTTTATTGCCCGCCGTTTGCTGATTTCGGCATCTGAGGATATTGGTCTAGCAAATCCTAATGCCATGTTGCTGGCAAATGCCTGTTTTGATACAGTGCATAAAATAGGAATGCCGGAAGCCCGCATCCCTTTGTCGGAATGTGTGATTTATCTAGCTACTTCTCCCAAGAGCAATTCTGCCTATATGGCAATCAATGAGGCGCTGGACCTGGTGCGTAAAACTGGGAATATAGCAGTGCCTCTCTATTTAAGAAATGCTCCTACAAAGTTGATGAAGGAGTTGAATTATGGGAAGGAGTACAAGTATGCCCATGATTATCCGGGAAATTTTGTGAATATGGAGTTTATGCCTGAGGAGTTGAAATATGTGGTGTTGTACCATCCTCAGAGCAATGCGGCAGAACTAAAGATTTGGGAACGTTTAAAAGGGTGGTGGAAAAAGTACAGGAATTAAAATTAACAGATAATATATGAAAATTTTAAGTGAAATAACAGACAAGGATATGTTTTTCCTGCTTGCAGGACCATGCGTGATTGAAGGAGAAAAGATGGCTTTGGAAATCGCAGAGCATATTTCTGAATTGACAGATAAGTTGGGTATTCCTTATATTTTTAAAGGATCTTTTAAAAAGGCCAACCGTTCGCGTTTGGATTCGTTTACCGGAATAGGCGATGAGAAAGCGTTGAAGATTTTGGCAAAGATACGGAAAGATTTTCAGATTCCAGTAGTGACGGATATTCATAGTCCGGAGGATGCAGTGATGGCAGCTGAATATGTGGATGTGTTGCAAATACCTGCTTTTCTGTGCCGTCAGACAGATTTGTTGGTTGCAGCAGCCCGTACCGGTAAAATGGTGAATATTAAAAAAGGACAGTTCCTTTCGCCGGATGCAATGCATTTTGCTGTGGAAAAGGTAAGGGAATCCGGTAATGAAAATGTGATGGCTACAGAGCGCGGCACTACTTTCGGATACCAGGATTTGGTGGTAGATTTCCGTGGAATCAAGATTATACAGCAGACTTGTCACTGTCCGGTTGTAGTGGATGTAACACATTCTTTGCAACAGCCGAATCAGGCTGGAGGTGTGACGGGAGGAAAACCGGATTTGATTGAGACGATTGCAAAGGCCGGTATAGCAGTCGGTGCAGACGGATTGTTTATAGAGACACATCCCGACCCTTTGGTAGCAAAATCCGATGGCGCCAATATGTTGCGTCTGGATTTGCTGGAAGGTTTGTTGGGTAAGTTAGTACGTATCCGTCAGGCAATTCTGGAATAGTTGTACTATAACTATAGAGGCGGGGTCAGATATCCAATTGTACAACTGTGATACCGGCTCCGCCTAATTGTACCTGTTCATCTGCATAGGATGCCACTAGAGGATTGGTACTCAGGTATTGCCGGATAAGCTGGCGGAGCGCTCCAGTGCCGGTGCCATGTAGCAGTCTTACATCCTTATAGCCAAGCATGACAGCCTCGTCGAGGAAGGAGATTACCCGTTGCAAGGCTTCGTCTCCGCGCATACCTCTTAAATCAATGTCTGGTTTGAAGGTCATGCGTTTTTGGCTAATATTTTCCCGGATATTGGCATACGATGCTTGCATTTGTGGTCGAGCCAGACGTTTGGCTTGTGCTGCAGAGGCTTTTTGCAGTTGGGAAACTTTTACCTTGGTGTGTAATTGTCCCAAAGCTACTACTGCATTTTTGGCATCGATTTCCAATATTTCGCCGATAGCATTATTGGGAAGTTTTACATAATCTCCTTTTTGGAAAACCGGGGGCATTTCTTTGACCGGAGTAGAATTTTCCGGTTGATTTTGTTTTTTCTCTTTTCTGTTCTTTTCTCGGTTTTTCAGTTTTTCCATCTTTTTGCGTATACGCTCTTCTTCTTCGTTTTGATCTTCCGAGAGAAGCCGGTGTTTCTCTTCTTCCATTCGTCGACGGATTTCCCGAGTCTTCTCTTTTTCAGCTTGATTTTCTCGTATCTCTCGGATGGTCTTTTCTACGGCAGCATTGGCGTCAGTAATGATTTCATTCGCTTTCTGTTGGGCTTCGCGTATAATTTCCTTGCGTATACGGGATGCTTCGCTCAGCTCGTTGCTGTATTTTTCAACCACTTCATCCAGGCGTTTTTCGTTTTCATGGATTTTGCGGCGTTTTTCTTCCCAATAGCGTTTGTCTCTGGCGATATCTTTCAGGTGTTTGTCGTAGTTGATATGGTCTTCACCTACTTTGGCAGCTGCATCATCCAGAATTTCTTTGGGTAGCCCGATTTTCTTAGCAATCTCAAAGGCAAATGATGAACCCGGTTTACCGATTTTCAATTCAAAAAGCGGCAACATCCGGTGGTTGTCATATAGCATGGCTCCGTTGGCAATGCCCGGAGTTTCTGCAGCCAGGTGTTTTAAGTTGGTGTAGTGGGTGGTGATGACTCCTCGGACATTGGCACGATTGAGCGCTGAAAGTATGGACTCTGCAATTGCACCTCCCAGCATAGGCTCAGTACCGGTTCCGAATTCATCAATCAGGACTAGGGTATCGTCGCTTCCATAGCGCAGGAAGTTTTTCATGTTAATCAGATGAGAACTATAAGTACTCAAGTCATTTTCAATAGATTGTTCGTCTCCGATATCTATCAATATTTTCCCAAATATTCCGAATTTACTGGCTTCGCTGACCGGAATCGGCAGACCGCATTGAAACATGTACTGTAACAGACCGGCAGTTTGCAGACAGACAGATTTACCTCCGGCATTGGGACCGGAAATCAAGATGATACGTTGTTCATCATGCACTTCGATATTCAACGGTATGAGTTTTTTGTCGGTGTTTTTCAGACTAAGCCATAATAGGGGATGGCGTGCCTGATACCAGAACATTTCAGCATTTTTACTAAAGACTGGGACAACAGCTTCGATATAGTTTGAAAAGGCAGCTTTACTGCGTACGAAATCAATGTAGGCTAGAAAATCGTATCCCGGTATCAGATT
>CAKVCR010000253.1 GCA_934725835.1 uncultured Odoribacter sp. | reverse complement strand
AAGCGGACGTTTGGCAGCACTTAGCCGCGAAAGAGCATTGAAAAAGGATTTGTCGCATTCTAGAGAAGATATTGAACGTCTTCAAAACCAAATCAATAATTTAATGCAGGATACTATACGTATGGGGGAAGCCCTCAGAGAGTATAGACAGTCTCTTTACTCAAATCTTTCTGCACAGGAAAAATTGAATGTATTGTTAAAGGAAAAAATGGATAAGCTAACAGAGCGTGAAGCAACCATCAATGAACTGCAGGCAGAAATCAATGCGCAAAAGGAAAAGGTTAACGCTTTGCTGAATAGTGTCAAAGAGGCTCTATTAGGTTTTAGTAGTGATGAACTGAGCGTCACGCAAAAAAACGGTAAAGTATATGTGGCAATGTCAAATAAACTGTTGTTCCAATCCGGGAGTGCAACTGTTAATCAGCAGGGCAAGACTGCATTGGGAAAATTAGCAGAAGTCTTGAAAAAACAGACAGATATTGATGTTTTAATAGAAGGACACACTGATACACAGTCCATTAAAACTATTCAGTTCAAGGATAATTGGGATTTAAGTGTCGTACGAGCGACCTCAGTAGTTCGTATCCTGACAAAAGAATATGAGGTGAATCCGTTGCAAATCGTGCCATCCGGTCGAGGAGAGTATATGCCAGTTGACAGTAATGATACGGCAGAAGGACGCGCTCGTAATCGACGTACAGAAATTATCATGGCTCCCAGACTTGAAAAGTTGATGGAAATTTTAAAGTAACCTAGAGTTGTGCATATGATGACTGTTATCTGCAAAATATTGTTGCTATTATTGGCGAGTGTTTTCGACACATGTCATTCGTCAACAATCTCCAATGCAGATAGGCAGGTGTTGCAAAAGTTTTGGTGTTATGCACAGACAAACAATTTAAAGGATAAGGAGATGGGGGAACGAATTTCGTTGATTGCTCGTTTCTTCCTTGATACCCCTTACAAAAGCAACACACTGAATACAACTGACGGAGAAAAACTTGTAATTAATCTACGGGAATTGGATTGTGTCACTTTTGTGGATAATGTATTGGCATTGGCATTCCTGTCTGAGTATACATCTTCATCTGAGGGTGTATTTCATAAAAATCTACAGATAATCCGCTATCGGGGAGGTGTGATTGAAGACTTCACTTCACGTTTGCACTACTCCTCCGATTGGTTATACGAGATGCAGCAAAACCGATTACTTGAAGACATTACAGCTGACTTAGGCGGTGTTAAATATACGAAGGAGATTAATTTCATGTCCGCACACTATGAACTTTACCCTGCATTGAAAAACAACCCTCAATTTTTGAAAAAAATTAAGAGTATTGAGGATTCCATCAATCAACGGATGTATTATTACATACCGAAGTCGGAAGTTGACAAAATATATTCCAAAATAAAAATAGGTGATATTATTTTGATAACTACGAGTATTGCTGGCATAGATACTTCCCATTTAGGAATTGCAATTATGTACAATGGAGCTATCCATCTGCTACATGCCTCTAGTGAATATAAAAAAGTGATGATAAGCCAGGCTCCTTTAAAAGAATATATGGAAAACATCCGTACACAGACCGGAATAATGCTCGGAAGGGTAACTTTCAATGTGGCACAGGATTTGTTCGAAAAAAGATAACATAACATAAAATAAGTATATCATGAAAAAAAGTATTTATACCATCATGCTGGCATTTGTATTGGCTACAGTATTAGGCGGTTGTGCCAACCGTAAAGTTTCTCGTATTAACTCAAATGAAGTGGTCGACCTGAGTGGACGCTGGAATGATACTGACTCACAGTTGGTGTCTGCAGAAATGATTAGTGATTTACTGACTGCTCGTTGGCTGCCGGTATATGAAAGTCAACATGCCAATAGACGTCCGGTTGTTGTTGTTGGAACTGTGACTAATAAAAGTCATGAACACATCGATTCGGAAACTTTCATTAAAGACATTGAAAAAGCCATCATTAAAAATGGTAGTGTACGCTTGGTGCAAGCAGGCGAAAAGCGACAGGAGTTGCGTACGGAGCGCGAACAACACAACCAAGGATATACCTCTGCGGAAACGGCTAAAAAATGGGGATTGGAATTAGGCGCAGACTTTATGTTGCAAGGGACTATCAACAGTATTGTTGATTCGTATAAGAAAAATAAAATCGTATACTATCAGATAGACTTGGAACTCACAAACCTTGAGACAAATGAAGTAGTATGGATGGGTGATAAGAAGATAAAAAAACAGGTCAGCGACCGTGCTTTCTAAGAATATAATTACAAATATCTGTCATGCGATTGCTACTTGGTATTCTATGTATATTATTCCTACTTTCTGGATGTGCTACCTGGCATAAACGGAATGCAGCCTTTCAACAGGCTGTAAGTATCGGACAGTTTGAACAAGCAGGAAAAATATTAAACAAGGACAAGAAGCAATCGCGAGACAAGAATAAAATTCTTTATTACCTTAATCTGGGATATGTCAATTTTATGATGGGGCAAATAGAAGAAAGCAACAAGGCTTTTGAAATAGCAGAACAGTTGACAGAAGAACAGAGACGCAATGTCCTATTAGAGACGACAGCCCTTATTTCAAATCCGGAGGTCCGACCATATCGACCGGAAGATTTTGAGATTATTATGATTAATGTCTACAAGGCAATGAATTATCTTCAAATGAACAACATGGAAGATGCTCTTGTAGAGGCTCGCAAAATCAATATAAGACTTAAACAATTAAACGATAAATATCCTGACCATAAAAACCGTTATCAGCGAGATGCCTTTGCTCATCTGTTAATGGGGCTAATTTACGATGCATCCGGCAATATGAATGATGCTTTTATCGCTTATCGTAATGCCTATAATATCTACCAAAGTGACTATGCCCAAAATTTCGGTTTGACAGCTCCTGAACAACTGAAACAAGACTTGTTGCGCACGGCCTATCGTCTAGGCTTTACAAATGAGTTAGCTCAGTTTGAAAAAGAATTTCAACAAAAATACGTTCCAACGCAACCCTCTAACAATGGAGATTTTGTGATGTTCTGGATGAATGGATTTGGACCTGTCAAAGCCGAATGGGGGCTCACCTTTACTAAAGTTGATAATGGTATAGGAGGAATTGTATTTCAAAATCAGGAATTAGGACTTGTCTTTCCATTCTTTTGGGGAAATGGGTATACAGATGCTGATCACAATTCTTTGGCTAATGTAAATGTTGTACGAGTAGTATTCCCTAAGTACCAAGAACGTCCCTTGCAGTTTACTCACGGAATCATAAAATATAACAATACCGACTATCCATTACAAAAAGCGGAAGATATCAATCAGATAGCCTTTAAAACACTTAGAGATCGCATGGTGAGAGAATTATCGACATCGTTGTTGAGAGTTGCAGTCAAACAAGGCATAAAACAAATGGCTTCCCGGAAAAATGAATGGCTAGGTTTTGCTGTTGACATTGCAAATGCTCTTACAGAAAGAGCGGATACACGCAATTGGCAGACGTTGCCATACTTTATCTCCTATGCACGTATCCCACTAAATTTTGCCGACAATCAAATTGAAATGATACTGTCCGGACCTCGGATACAAACAGTAAAAGAACAAATCAATATTCCGGCTACGAATCGTAGCACTCGCTTTTTTATATATACCACTTTATAAAAAGAGGTTTGAAAGAAAACTTCCAAACCTCATATTTCGAACTACTTATTTTGCTCTGTAAAATACTTATAGAATTTCGGTATAGTGCGAATGCCGTTAAAGAACTGTTCTAACGGATAATTTTCATTCGGAGAGTGGATAGCGTCAGAACCTAAACCAAAACCCATCAGAATAGATTTGATACCTAACACCTCCTCAAATGTTGCAATGATAGGAATACTACCACCTGACCGAACAGGTACAGGCTGTTTGCCATACACTTCCTCATATGCTTTTTCTGCAGCTTTGTATGCTGATAAATCAATCGGGCATACATAAGATGGACCGCCATGCAGATATTCAACCTTCAATTTCACATATTCAGGAGCGATAGATTCAAAATATTCTTTAAACATCTTTGCTATCTTATCATGCTTTTGGTTGGGTACTAAACGGCTGCTGATTTTTGCATGAGCAACAGAAGGTAGCACTGTTTTAGCCCCTTCTCCAGTATATCCACCCCATATTCCGCATACATCAAAGGTTGGGCGTATACCGGTACGCTCGTTGGTAGAGAAACCTTCTTCTCCGTGCACGGCTTTAATTTCTAAAGATTTTTGATAAGCCTCCAAATCAAATGGTGCCTTGGCCATTTTAGCTCTTTCTTCTGCGCTTACTGCCAAAACA
>CAKVCR010000252.1 GCA_934725835.1 uncultured Odoribacter sp. | reverse complement strand
GAAGATGTCCCTGAAGATGAGTCTGAACTGACGGGAGAAAATGACTTGTCTGATGATATTCCCGAAGATGTCCCGGAGGACGAACCTGAAATGACGGAAGAAGATGACTTGTCTGAGGACATCCCTGAAGATGTCCCTGAAGATGAGTCTGAACTGACGGGAGAAAATGACTTGTCTGATGATATTCCCGAAGATGTCCCGGAGGACGAACCTGAAATGACGGAAGAAGATGACTTGTCTGAGGACATCCCTGAAGATGTCCCTGAAGATGAGTCTGAACTGACGGGAGAAAATGACTTGTCTGATGATATTCCCGAAGATGTCCCGGAAGATGAGCCTGAAATAACAGGCGAAGATGGCTTGCCTGATGATGTACCCGAAGATATACCGGAGGAGCAAGAAGAAATCGAAGATGCTTTTTCTGATGTAGATGGTGGCGACTCTGCCGAGCCTGCCGATGATGCTCAGGACGATTCTATGGGCGATGCTGCAACGGAAGAAGTCGTAGAAGATACTTCTTCTGAGGCTGATAGTGACGATTCCACTGATCCTACTGATGAGGACGCTCAGAATGAGCCTTTGAATGATATTACGACAGATGGAACCACCGAAGATGCCACTCCCAATGTTGATAATGGTGACACCGCAGAGCCTATCGAGGGCACTCAGGACGAGTCTATGGACGATGCTGCAACGAGCGAAGATGCAGTAAATGCTTCTTCCGATGTAGATGGTGGTGATACCGCAAAGCCTGTCGAAGACACTCTGGACAAGTCTATGGATGATACCACAACGGACGAAGTTGCAGAAGATGCGACTTCCGATTTGGATAGCGGCGATTCCACTGAGACTGCTGAGGATACTCAGGACGAGCCTATGGATGATACCGCAGCAGACGAAACCACAGAAGATGCGACTTCCGATTTGGATAGCGGTGACTCCACTGAGACTGCTGAGGATACTCAAGACGAGCCTATGGATGATACCTCAAATAAAAATAGTGCTGATACAGTTGAAACAGCGGATAACATAAATGACACAACAGATGTCAATGAAGTAAATAACCTTTCCGATAAAGTATCGTATCTCGATAGAATGCGAGGAGATGCAGAAAACGCTTTAGCTTATGATCCCGAAAGAAAGGGCGATTGGGATGTTGTTCGTGGAAGATTATCAGATGAATATAGAAAGACATCCGATAATCTTAAAACTCTTGCCGAAGGTAAGCAAGCTGAGTATGAGCAACTTAGAAATGAGTACTTTGACGCATTAGAAGGTGCAGACTCTCCTGAGAAAGCGGCAAGATTGGCAGAATTGACAAAAAGAGGTGGCGAGTTGAGTAAAGAAATTGATACCGCCAATTCGCGTTCACGCTATGCTGACAATTTTGCAAACGAACTATCAAGAGATTTAGATCCGTCTAAGCGAACTACATACGAAGGCGTTGGTGGTAAGAGTTTCACAGATCTTCATCAAAGTATGATACAAAAACAAGGAAATGCGGTTAAAGATTTTAAAGGGACTTGTGGAGATTGTTCTGCTGCCAATACAATGACCGCCTTGGGTGATACTAAGTCGGAAGCGGAAGTTGTTCAAAGAGCTCGTGATTTGAACGCTTGCGTTGACAAAAAAATACCTTCCTTCTTGCCTGAAAGTTTGAAGGAAAAAATGCGTGGAAGCAATGGTGGTACAAGTGTTGCTGGTAGAAGCCAAATACTTGATTCTTTTGGTTACGATTGCGATAATAGAACAAATCAGTCTTTGGCAGAAATATCACAACAAATCGCAAACGGCAAGGGTGCTATAATCAATGTGGATCATCGAGTTTTGAATAAACAAAAAGATGTGACTGCAATGAACCCAATTGGTACGGACCACGCCTTAACAATAACAGGTATTGAGAAAGATGCAGCAGGAAATGCTATTGGTTTGTGGATACACGACACTGGTGTTTGTAGCAATATGGGCAATGCGTTTTACTGTAATGCTCAAGACTACGCAACTTGGAGAAACACACCTAACTGTACGGTTCAATATGTGTCTAAAAAATAAGAGAGGAGAACATTATGATTGTTAGAGATTTAGTCAATAAATTAATGCAATATGTAAGAGAAGGCGAGCTGTGTAGCTGCCCAATAATTATGTGCAATGAGAGCAAAGTAGAGTTGGCGGTATTTACCTATTTCGCTTCAGATGATGTGCCTCAGACTGTGTTTGGCTATGGGCAGCTTATTAAATCAAATGGTGAGAGCATTGAAACGGAAGAGAAGGAACTTTTCCAAAGTGAGGATGAACTTATTGTCATAAACAAGCTGCCTATTGTATCATTTGAGCAGCATAGAGAAATGTATGATAACTATTATTCTCACCTTCAAAATGCTATTGATAGCATAAAAACTAATGGAGCAATCGAAAATGTTGATGCTTTGAGGACTGCTTTTAACGCAATCATCCCAACAGAAGCGATAGAACTATATAAAAGGATATGTCCAAGTTTTTTGAAACTAATAAAAGAATAAGGAGTGTGTAATATGGCACTATTTAATAAAAACCCAAACGAAGCTGCCTATGTTGGAGGCAAAAAGCATTGGACTGATGTCATTAAAAATAGCGGTTCGGGAGAATTGCTGATTTGGCGTCAGCCCGAGGAAGATTTCAACACCAATTCTACATTGGTGGTTATGCCCGGAGAAGAAGCAATCTTTATTAAAGGCGGTACGGTAGAACAAGTATTTGAAAACGGTACTTATAAATTGTCTACTGATAACTATCCTTTTATCAGTAGATTGAGAAATGCTTTCTCAGGTGGAATTAGCACTTTTAATTGCGTTGTTTATTTTGTGCGCAAAGCAGATAGCAAGGAAATTCGTTGGGGGACAGAAACACCTATTCAGGTTCGAGATAAAGTGTGGGGTGTGCGTACCGATGCACGAGTTAGAGGTGCATACAAGGTAAGAATTGAAAATCCTGCAAAGTTTTTAGAAAAGTTAATCGGCAATAATATACCGTTCCAATTCCAAGAAGAACTTGATAAATACTTTGCAAGCGAATTTCAGGGTAAGATCAAGACCGCAGTTTCCAAATTCCTCAACGCATTAGAACAGGAACTTATCGGTATTGACGCCTATATGGATGAACTGTCCGAGAAAATTGAGCCTTACATTGATGAAATTGTTTCGGATTATGGTCTAAAGTGTGTTAAATTTTCACTTGCTGGGCTTGATATTGATACGACCAAGTATGATGTTATTGACGCATCCCAAATTGAGCTTATCGCAAGAAGCCGTGGCTATCAAGGTGATAAAGCTGGTCTGGATATTTTGGGAAGTGACTGGGGAAGAATACAAGGCGCAGGAATTCTTAGAGACTTAGCTAATAATCCTGGCGCAGGCGGAGTGGCTGCTGCGGGCGCAGGTATGGGAATGGGAATTGGCGCTGCTGGAGCATTCGGCTCTATTGCCCAGCAAGTGTTTGCACCTGCACAAAACGGTTTTGCGCCGCAACAGCCGACTAATCCTACACAAAACGCACCCTCAGGAAGATTTACCCAAAAGAATTCCGCATCTGTTACTCCTACTGTAAATGCAGAAGATCCAATGGAAACATTAGGTAAACTCAAAAAGCTGTTGGATGCAGGTCTTATTGAGCAAGCAGAATATGATGCCAAAAAAACCGAGATTTTAAGCAGAATGTGAGGTGCAGCAAATGAACAAAAAATCAATTCTTTACATTTTGCTTGATCTAGTATTCCTCGCAGTGTTCAATACAGTGTTTTTTGTGGTTGGTGGTACTAATCATCCGGCATCAGTTTGGGTTGCCTATGGGTTTATTCACTTTTCCTACATTATGGTACTTGTAACGCCATTTCTTGTTCGGAAAAATAGTAACGCAGCAGTATTTGGATTTGCGCTATACTCGGTATCTGCAACTTATTTCTTTATAGAGTTTGTTGTCGGACTTATATTTGTTTTTGTAAAAAGCGAGTCTTATAAGGCATCTTTGGTGGTTCAAATTATTATAGCCGGAGTCTATGCCATAATGCTTATCGCAAATATGATAGCAAACGAAAATACTGCTGATAGTACCGAGCGACACGAAGATGAAGTTGCCTATATCAAAAGAGTTTCTTCGAGAGTGAAGATGTTGGTAGGAAAATCAACAGATAGAAACGCAAACAAAGAAATGGAACGGGTATATGATTTGCTTCATTCCAGCCCGTCTAAATCCTCAATGACGGTAAAAAATGAGGAAGCCGAAATTGCAGATAAAATTGCTAATTTAGAAGGCGCTGTCGCAAGTAACTCAACTTCAGACATCATAGCAATATCCAATGAGATAATTTCTTTAGTTGAAGAACGAAATAGAAAGTTGAGAATATAATTTTTTAGAT
>CAKVCR010000251.1 GCA_934725835.1 uncultured Odoribacter sp. | reverse complement strand
CCGGGAAGAGCACACAATACCATATAGTTACCAAATGCTTCGTCGTTTTTCTTCAATGCACCAATAGTTGCATTTCCACCGATGGTTACACCATAAGCACTACCAATTCCGGATAATCCCAGCATTAATCCTACACCAATATAGGCTAAAATAATCTCATTCATGATTTTCTATTTTAAATTGTTTACTACTAATAATCTATTCTTATAATTACCTTTTCTTGAAAGGCTGATACTTTTTACCGCCTCCTTCAAATCCGGCATTCTTATAAAACTCAACAAAAGTAAGACGCATCGGATGAACAAATGAGCCCAATCCTGCCATAAACAGATTGACACTATGACCAAATACCAGTATTACCAGCATCAGAATCTGTTTCAGCACCGGAATATCTCCACTCATATTCATTGCCAAATCGTTGAATACCAACCCTAATACGGCGCTGGAGATTCCCAGAGCAAACAATCGTATGTAGGAAAGTGTATCTCCCAACAAACCGGTCACCATATTATAGGAATCCCACAAACCGGAACCGATATTAATGAATACGTTGCGCCGAATATTATTGAATACAAATATCAACAAGCCTGCAACGGTGAATACTCCATACATCGGTATTGTCACATCACGCCCCTGCGAGGAGAACCAATAGCAGGCACCACCACCTATGATTCCGACCAACCAACCGATGGTGGAAAGCGCAGCAGACAACCCATATTGTTTCCATAGATTGGCCACTTTCAAGAACATACCGAAAATAATCTGTACAACACCAATAATCAGAGCCAAGTTGAACAACTGTTGCGAATCAAGCATATATGCCTTGAACTGTTCCAGCCAACCAATCTTGGCATCCAACAAAGATACGCCGAAGAAAGTGCCTCCTACGATACCCATTATGACTGTAGAAAGTCCCAGCCACTGCGCCAAAGAGAGTATCGGACGGATTGCAGGCTGAGCCTTGACTTTATAGAGAGTGACGCCCAACAAAATCAGCAATCCGTATCCGGCATCTCCCAAACAAAAGCCAAAGAACAGTACAAAAAACGGAGCAAAGAAAGGTGTCAAGTCAATCTCCCGATAATTTGGCAAAGAGTATAACTCTCCGATAAATTCGAACAATCTTGCAAATTTATTGTTTTTCAACAATATTGGAGGATTATCATCATCTGTCGGCGCCGCCAGTTCGTAAGCGACTCCTTTATCGGAAAGCCAACGATCCGTTTCGTCGGCGATACCTTCCGGCACCCAACCTTCCAGCGCAATCACCTTATCATCAAGCAACACTTGGGCAGCATCCTTTATTTTTAAAAGGTCGGTATCCTCATTCACTTCATTGCGCACCTGAGCCAGATATGCCACAGAACAAGCGGCAACCCTATCAAGGGCAGCCTCGATTGTCTCTTTCTCCGCCTTCAAAAGCTCGATTCGTTCACGAATCTCTTGCGCACTCAATTGCGGGAACTGTACTGAATCTGCCTCCGGATATTCTTCAGCTCCTTGCGGCATCACCGTTACAAAAAACTTTTGTCCTTTTTCTTCGTTGATAACAAATGCATTGTATTTGTCCTCCCATTCAGGCAAATATTTACGATCCGGAGCCGTAAAAAAGCGCATATCCCAACCTGCATGAAACAGACCGTCAATACGTTTCTGCGGCAAATCACCCCAAGGCTCGTAAACAGAGCCATCCTTTATCAACGAAGCAATCTGCTGGTCGATATGCTCTATCTGTTTGAATCTGCCTTCCAAAAAAGCCAGAATATCCAAATCATTCACATCCGACCCACTTTCCTTCACATCCTCGATATGAAACAAACGATGACAAACAGCTAATTTCTGTCCTGCAGAGCCGGCCTTTTGCCACAATTCCTCCACTTCGTGCTCAGTCTCCCTCTGCTCCGGGATTCTTTTAGCCAACAACTTACTCGTTTCTGAAATCCGCTTCAACAAGGCAAACTTCTGTTTCAATTCCTCATCTTCTGCAGACCGTTTCTTATTTTCATGGACATGAACCACTCCCTTTTCCCGAAGCTCCTCGAGAAAACGCTGATAATCTTTATAGAATATCAACAGGGATAATTTTCGCATAGGTACTATCATGCTTCGTCCTCCATTGCTTTACGGGTTTTCACAATCTTCTGTGCCGACTTTGAAAGATTTTCCTCATCCTCCAAGAAACGCTTAATCTTCCGAATCGCCTCCTGGAATCCGGGGATTTGCACCTTCTCGTACAAATTCACCTTTTGAGTCGTCTTTTTACGGGCACGGTCGAGCAGTTCCATTTTCCGCATATAGAATTCTCTCTCCACTGCAATGTTCACCACCTCTTTAACGTGCTGAATCCCGTCAAGGAACCATCCCGGAGCATTGAACAAACTGAAATCCTTTATTTCATATTCCACTTTCTCCAAGACCGGCGTCCGTACACCAGCAATTTTCTTGACAGACATCTCCACATCCTTGACCGTCAAGATATCGGGCGTATATTCATCATAAAGCTGCAACATATTGTTAATGGCATTGAGCGTATCCTCTAATTTAGTATCAAACTCATCTGCCACTTCCTTTGCCTTCTTCACTTCCGACCGCAACGCTGATTCCTTATTTTTAATGGTAGGCAAAGCTCGCACCCTCATCTTGAGCTGTTTGTCAAGACTTTGAAGCGAAGTTTTATTATATTGAAATTTAATTGCCATACCGAATAACCATTATTTTATATCACCGCCAAATTCGTCCACAATTTCCTTCTTGATACCCAATTCAGAACGGGTAAAGTATTTGCGGAATAATTTCCAAGCGGTATCCAACATTTCAGTGACACTGATATTTACGTCAATTGCCAACAAATCGTTAGAATAGTCTCGGGCAAAATCAAGAGTACGTCTGTCGTAGTCTGTCAAGTCGAAACCATTCTCCAATTTTGTACGAGCATTGGCAGCATCCGCATACAAACGGATAGCGGCATTCATCACCTGCGGATGGTCCTTACGAGTCTTTTTACCGATAACCAGCTGTTTCAAACGAGACAGGCTTCGGAACGGGTCGACAATAACCTTGCCGATTTCTGTATCTTTACGTAAGAAAAGCTGTCCTTCAGTGATATAACCGGTATTATCCGGAATTGCGTGCGTAATGTCTCCGCCCGAAAGCGTAGTCACAGCGATAATCGTGATAGAACCGCCTTGCGGGAACTGTACCGCTTTCTCGTATATCTTTGCAAGGTCGGAATAGAGCGAACCCGGCATAGAATCCTTGGACGGAATCTGGTCCATACGGTTGGACACAATACTCAGAGCATCGGCATACAGCGTCATGTCAGTCAACAACACCAATACCTTTTCATTCCTGTCAACGGCAAAATATTCCGCAGCTGTCAATGCCATATCCGGCACCAACAGACGTTCAACAGGAGGAGCTTCTGTCGTATTCACAAAACTGACGATACGGTCGAGCACACCGGCATTGTCAAACAGATTCTTGAAATACAGATAGTCATCGTTTGTCAATCCCATACCTCCCAAGATAATACGATCAGTCTGCGCACGCAATGCCACGTTGGCCATCACCTGGTTGTAGGGTTGGTCCGGGTCGGCAAAAAACGGAATTTTCTGTCCTGACACCAGTGTGTTGTTCAAGTCGATACCGGCAATACCGGTTGCAATCAACTCAGAAGGCTGTTTACGCCGAACAGGATTTACAGAAGGTCCACCAATTTCACGTTCTTCACCATCAACGGCAGGACCGCCATCTATCGGGTCGCCGAAGGCATTGAAAAAACGTCCGCAGAGATCTTCACCAACCTTCAACGTAGGTGCTTTCCCGAGAAAAGTCACTTCTGCATTGGTAGGAATACCTTCCGTACCCGAGAATACCTGCAGCGTGATATCATCACCCCAAATCTTTACCACCTGAGCCAAACGTCCGTTGACAATCGCCAATTCATCGTTACCGACACCTTGAGCCTTCAGCGAACAGGTAGCTTTCGTAATCTGGGTGATTTTTGTATATACTTTTTGAAAAGCTGTATTCATTTAATTATGGATTTTAATTAACCTATTTCTTTCTCTCATTGATAATTCCGGTAACCTCTTCTTCAAATTTCCTGAAATTCTCAGACTGATATTCCGAATAGTTCATCTGCTTAAACGCATTGATGATACGTTTGAAATAAGGATTGACCTCTTCGAATGAATCAAACTCAAAATCCGAACGCACCACTCCCAATACCATATTCAGCATATACTTCTGACGTTCCATTGAAGTAGAACCATCGATATTGTCAAAAGCATCCTGTTGCAGAATAACAAAGTCAATCAATTCCGATTTCCAGAAAATCACGTGATAATCCAATGGCACACCGTCATCACCCAAGATATCAATCTGCTCTGCTGTCTCA
>CAKVCR010000250.1 GCA_934725835.1 uncultured Odoribacter sp. | reverse complement strand
AGCAATCCGTCCTTTAAACCGGATAGAAACGAACGGATGCGTCCCTGCAGGCGTTTTTTCAAGAAAAACTTCCAAAGCAAGAATACCATGACACACAACAACCCGACAATCAGCAACATCCAGGATGAGCGGAACAGATGTTCGACATTAGCCTTTATCTCCGGATTGTTATCCAAGAAGATGCCTACCTGCTTAAATTGGGTAATGACGACTACCAAGGTCAAGACAAGCAGTATCAACATATCAATCACACGCTCGGTAACAACCGTGCCCAACAGATTGGGGAACGGCACTTTTTCGTATTTATTGACAACCCCACAACGAGTAAACTCACCCATACGAGGAATGGCAAGATTGGCAAAATAACCAATCATAACTCCCATGAAACTGTTCCAAAAACGGATTTTATAGCCCATCGAAGCTGTCAGCAACTGCCAACGCAAGGCTCGACTGACGTGACTTGCTATCCCCATAACACAGGCTACACCAACCCAAGTGTAGTTGACATCTTCCTTCAGCACCGTCATCAACTCATTCCAATCCTGATCGCGATAAACCAACCAGAAAAGAAAAACAGAAACAGCCAGAAAGATGCAAAATTTAATTATATTTCTCACAAAAGGACTCATAAACAACATGATGAAAATAAACGCATAATAGCATAATGCGTGTGCAAATGTACAAAATAATGCTTATTCTCACGTTGTTTTCAGCGATTTTGTGTACTTTTGCATCATGAGTATAGTTAGAGCAAAGAAAAGTTTAGGTCAGCACTTTCTGCGCGACCAGAATATTGCACGTAAAATTACGGA
Organism: uncultured Odoribacter sp.; assembly: GCA_934725835.1. Lineage (GTDB taxonomy): Bacteria > Bacteroidota > Bacteroidia > Bacteroidales > Marinifilaceae > Odoribacter. Next base: position 3,594 of record CAKVCR010000250.1, on the reverse strand, counting down.
AAGCCTGTTACCAACAACCCGCGAAGTATTGGAAATCGGACCGGGTATGGGAGTGCTGACACGGCACTTGTTAACAAACCCGAATTTTTCAGTGCATGCCATTGATATTGACCGTGAATCCATCGAATATTTGCATTCCGAATTGCCGGAACATCGGGAGCGTATTCTCTATGGCGATTTTCTGAAGATGGATATCACCGAGCTTTACAAAGAGCCGTTTTCTGTCATTGGCAATCTGCCGTATAATATATCTTCGCAAATTTTTTTTAGAATCATAGAAAACCGACAGCTGGTAACGCAAGTGGTTTGCATGATACAAAAAGAAGTGGCAGAACGAATCGCTGCACCGCACGGCAATAAGAGTTACGGCATACTCAGCGTATTCCTACAAACGTTTTATGACATTGAGTATCTGTTTACCGTCGGAGAAAAAGTGTTTGACCCACCTCCTAAAGTGAAATCAGCGGTAATCCGACTGACCAGGAATGGACGCCAGGAACTGGGATGCGACGAAAAACTGTTCTTCAATGTCGTCAAGACAGGATTCAATCAGCGCCGTAAGACTTTACGCAATTCTATCCGTGGATTAATTCCGCCGGGATATGAATCCGACTATCTCAATATGCGTCCGGAACAACTGGATATTGACGCATTCTTGCAGCTCTGTAAGGAATTGCAGGAGGCCCGTGAAATACAAAAAGAATAACAAACATAAAAAGATATAAGTATGCAACAATTTGAATTAACTCACGAATTTCTAAACCAACTGGAAGAGTTGATAGATGCCGGTAACAAATCCGAAGTATCACAATTAGTTGCAGACCTTCATCCTGCCGATATTGCCGAAATATTAGAAGAACTTAATAACGAGCGGGCTCAGTTTGTATTCCTGTTGCTCGACAACGAAAAGGCCAGTGACGTATTGGCAGAAATCGATGAAGAGGAACGGGTACACTTTATTGAGTCGTTTCCGGCAGAAACCATCGCACGACGTTTCATTGACAACATGGATTCGGACGATGCCGCCGACCTGGTGTCCAGCATGCCCAATGAGCAGCAGCATGAGGTGCTGTCGCACATGGAGGACTTGGAACAAGCCGGAGATATTGTTGATCTTTTGCATTATGACGATGATACAGCCGGCGGTTTAATGGCCAAAGAGCTGGTGATGGTCAACGAAAACTGGACAGTGCTCACCTGTCTCCGGGAAGTGAGCCGCCAAGCTGAAAATCTAGATGAAATCTACAATATATATGTGGTAGACGACGACAACAAACTGAAAGGGCGTCTCTCCTTGAAAAAAATAATTACAGCACCCACTTCTGCGAAAATCATCAATCTCTACTATCCAGACATTATATTCGTCAAGACGGACGAGCCGGCAGAATCTGTTGCTTTAATGATGCAGAAATACGACTTGGTGGCCATCCCCGTAACAGACCAAGTGGGGCGTCTTGTCGGTCGTATCACAATTGATGACGTTGTCGATTTCATTAAAGACGAAGCCGACAAGGACTACCAGATGATGTCCGGTATTTCGCAAGACGTCGAATCTTCCGACAGTGTTTGGGATCAGACCAAAGCGCGCCTGCCCTGGTTGGTGATTGCCCTCTTCGGAGGTATGGTATCGGCCTGGATGATTTCACTATATGAGGCAGAAATAGCACTTTTCCCCGTGACAGCCATGTTTATACCGGTCATCACGGCAATGGGCGGAAATGTGGGCATCCAATCATCTGCAATTGTTGTTAAGGGATTGGCTTCCAATTCTCTAAGTTTAAAGAGCGGTTTTGGTAATTTGCTGAAGGATTTAGGAGGAGCCTTAATTAATGCCACAATATGCTCGTCCATTATCTTCCTGTTGACGCTGTCATTCGGCATGCCCAGTCTTGCAATGCCCATCACCGTGACAATTGCATTATTTGTTGTCATTATCTTTGCATCTATTTTCGGTACCGCATTTCCCCTATTGTTAAACCGCCTGAAAATAGACCCGGCATTAGCAACAGGTCCTTTCATCACATTAACCAATGACATCATAGGTTTAAACATCTATCTTGTCACCGGGCGTCTGATTCTGACCGGGTTAGCATAATGCATAATTATTTTTGGATTTTGCATAATTATAGTACATAAACATAAGGATATTAACTATTTAAGTAGTAATTTTGTAACAAATCAAATTGTATAACCACAGTAATATATATATGAATCCAATAGTAGAAGTCAATGTCCAATCGGAAATTGGAAAACTGAATGGTGTTATTCTTCACACTCCCGGTGAAGAAGTTGAGAATATGACACCTGAAAATGCGGCGCGCGCACTGTACAGTGATATTATCAACCTGTCTATTGCACGTGAGGAGTACAAACAAATTTCAGGAGTTTTATCAAAAATCACCAACACTTACCAAGTCAAAGAACTTTTGTGCAACATCCTGAAAGATGACAAGGTAAAAGCAGAAGTCATTAACCGGGTAGAACGAATCGAACCGTTTATCAGCGAAGTTTCACCTACCGGCAGCCTGAAAGACAAGCTACTGGCAAGCAGTGCAGAAGATTTGTCCCGTCTGTTGATTGAAGGTGTTGAAATGACGAAAGACAACTTGACCAAGTTCTTAAGCAAAGATTGGTATGCTCTGCGTCCCATGCACAATTTCTTCTTCACCCGTGATGCATCCATGAGTATGTATAATGACGTATTGATTGGTCGTATGGCAAACTCTATCCGTGACCGCGAATCCATTATTATGCAGTCTATCTTTGATTTCACTCCGGAATTCAAAACAAAGACCATCACTATTCCGACAGCAGGCGAAGCCACTCCTCGTTTACGTCATATTGAGGGTGGAGATGTGTTGATTGCGCGTGACGATATCCTTCTGATTGGTAATGGTGCCCGCACCAGCACTCAGGCTATCGATATGCTGATATATGAATTCATGAATCGCAAGAGTGAAAAAGCACAGCACATCATTGTGCAGGAATTGCCACACTCACCGGAATCATTTATTCACCTCGACATGGTATTTACGTTGCTCGATTATAACAAATGTATGGTATTTGCTCCGCTCATCCTGAATCCGGGCAGCTATCAAACCGTACACATCACCATCCAGAACGGAAAGTTACAAAGCATCCAATCTGAAACCAATCTGTTGAGTGCATTGAAAAAGCTTGGAATGGATTTGGAACCGGTATGCTGCGGCGGAACGGACGACTGGAATCAAGAACGCGAACAATGGCACAGCGGTGCAAACTTCTTTGCCGTAGGTCCCGGTCAGGTGCTTGGCTATGCTCGTAACAGCCATACAATGGAGGCAATGAACAAAGCCGGATTTGACATCATTAAAGCCAATGACGTTATCGCTGACAAAGTGGACTTGGCACAACACAGCAAATATGTAATTACAATTGAAGGTTCGGAACTTCCGCGTGGAGGTGGTGGCGCACGTTGTATGACCATGCCAATAAACCGCACAAATCTGTAATCTTCTTTATAAAAGATATTAAAGCGTGGGTTTCACCACGCTTTTTTATTTATATTTTTGTTCTCATAACCCCAAAGCAAAGAAGTACATTTTTTTTATCATG
>CAKVCR010000249.1 GCA_934725835.1 uncultured Odoribacter sp. | reverse complement strand
GTTTGCCGTCAAGAATTGTTGCTTTGTTGTTTTCGATACATTCCAACAGGCGGGCAAGTTCCGTGTCATTGCCATTCCAAGGCACGTAGAACATATCCTTCTGCGGAACGAAGCGGAAGGTGTAGGTCGTGTCTGCTTTCTGCTGCGCAATGACAGGAAAAGTTACCGTCATCAGCCACAGAAACAGGGTAAGAAAAGTGATTTTTCTGCTCATATAAACTTGAATTTATTACATTTGTATTCTCCAAAGGTAATAAATGCCATTCAACACCCAAAATATTACAAAAACTTTTTCTGTTAAAGTACAGCGTTTTTCATGGAAATTGTCGTTTGAGCACTTTTTTGTCGAATTAGCACTTTTTGAATTGTCGAATTAGCACTTTTTGTCGTTTGAGCACTTTTTGAAAATGGGTTTCTATGACCTTTTTCAATGGTTTTTTACTACACAAATTATTCCTGATTTGCTTTTTTCACTTGGCCAGATATAACAAGATTTTTTAGAAATATAATCCTCTATATAATTACATATGTAAACTGCAAAGGTATTTGTTATTGTAAATAGGAATAGTTTACATTAGTAAAATATATCTATAATGGATATAGCCTTATTGTATATGCGTGACATGCGAGTTACAACAATTAACATTTGTTGATTGTACAAATGTAAAATACATATAACCAGCATTTTGAGCATAAATCTATAAACTATTTATTTAAGCATATTCTCCAAAATAGACCATGACAGATACATTTTAATATTATTATTTCATAAATTTATCTGAAAAACACATGATAATCATATATATACATGCATGCATTGATAGAATAAATTTAAATATAACACACTATATTGCATTGTTGATTATATTAGTCCATATATTAATTTTCAATAACATATAAAAATTGCATCATTCCAAGAATGGATTTCATGATTCCGGTGCATTTTTGAAACATATCATTCGTACAATTGTTACAAATGTAATATTGATTATATTACATCTGTAACTTTGTTGTTATTGTAATTTTGATTACATTTGTAACATCAATCATTACAAGATGCAAGACAGGTTTAAACAATTATTGAATGAAAAAAATCTTACAGCAACACATTTTGCTGCTTTGATTAAGGTGAATGCTTCTGCTATTTCACATATTTTGAATGGACGCAGCAAGCCGGGGTTTGATTTATTGGACAAGATAGCCCAAGCATTGCCGGATGTAAATATGAACTGGTTGATTACTGGTAAAGGCTCTCCTTATATTAATAAACAGGCAAGCATATCGACTCCTACACCATCTCCAGCTACTGATTTAAATGTGTCTGAAAATGAAGTGATGGTTTCTAAAAATGTTCAACGTAAACAAGAATCGACTTCAATCATTTCTTCGGCAATCATATCAAGCAAGCTGCCAAAACATACTGATAAACGGATAAAACGAGTCATTATATTTTACGAAGATGGCACTTTTGAAAGCTACGAATAGTAATAGATATGATGTAAAAACGTCAAGGTGGCTAATAAGATATGCCTATTCTCAGACAAACTGCATCTAATTTTTCTTAAATACCGTAACGACCAGTCATTTCTTATTGGTATAAGTTGGCTATCTCCAAGATTAACTTATTTAGGATAGTACATAACTATATGGCATATAGTAGTCAAAGATATCCGGAGCTTATATTTGTCATATAGTTGTGTTATCTTTGATATAGCTTTGAGATATAAATAAACAAGAGAGAAGAGAGAGTGAAGCAAGAGAGAAGTAGCCGTTTTATAAAAAATAATTACATGACTCGCATCTTATTCTAATGGAATGCATATGAGTTAATATCATTAGAGGCTCGATATAAAAAAATATATTACCCAATCCCCTAAATTCTTCTCTTTACAGAAGATGATTGTTCAAACCAATTTATATACTTACATAAGTTATCAACGTTGTAGAGTGTTAAAAATGGGGTATTGCGTCATTTTTACGCAAATATATTTGCTTGCTTCATTTTTACGCAGTATGTTTGCAGCATCAAATTGAAAAATCTCATTATATGTACACATACAAATATCCACACCCTGCTGTTACTACAGATTGTGTCATCTTTGGTTTTGATGGCACAAGTATCAACATACTTCTCATAGAACGTGGCATAGACCCATACAAAGGCTCATGGGCTCTACCAGGTGGCTTTCTGAATATGGACGAGACCGTTGAAGAAGGCGCAAAAAGGGAACTGTATGAAGAAACTAACGTAGAAGAGGTCTATCTTGAGCAATTTCATGTATTCAGCACGGTTGACAGAGACCCTCGTGAGCGTGTACTTACTGTTGCTTTCTTTGCGCTAATCTGCAAGAACAAGTTTGAAGTTATAGCCGGCGACGATGCTAACAAGGCACAGTGGTATGAATGGAATAATCTTCCACCTCTTGCATTTGATCATGCTGAAATCATAAGAATGGCAAGGGAAAAGCTTCAAGAAAAGCTTCGTATTTCTCCTATTGCTTTCAAACTCTTGGACAAGGAGTTTAAGATGGACGAACTGCAACGCATATATGAACTCATACATGAGAGAAAATATGACAGACGCAATTTTATGCGTAAAATGGAAGCGTCTGGTTTTCTCACGAAAATGGAGGTGAAAGATGAACGTTGTTGCGCAACCTCTCCGTCTATGGGAAAAGCCTCTCCTGCAACAAGGTCTCTCTATGTATATTCGTTTAATGAAATAGCATTCTGTGAAGCCAAAGCTTCTAAAGAGTGGCGCAAATATCCCTTTGATTTTTAATCCTTAGAAACAGTAGATCTTATCAAACTTGTTACGAATAGATACTATTAGTTCCGAATCGACTACGAATAGCACCGATTCGGAACTAATACCCCAAATTTGCAACGTGGTTTACCGAATGCTTACAAATCAGCTAAATGCTTACATTATATCAAACCTATAATGTCCCTGACTGATGAAAAATGTTTTTTTTCCAAATATTCATTAATACCTTCAATTACTTTGATTGTAACGGCAGGATCGATAAAATTAGCTGTTCCTATCTGAACGGCAGATGCACCTGCTAGCAAAAATTCGATAGCATCCGTTGCGGACATAATACCTCCCAATCCAACAACAGGCACTTTAACTGCTTTTGCTACTTGCCAAACCATACGCAATGCTATAGGCTTTACGCATGCACCACTTAATCCTCCGGTTATTGTACTCAACAATGGTTTGCGTTTTTGGGCATCAATAGCCATGCCTAACAAAGTATTTATTAAGGATACAGAATCAGCACCTTCGGCTTCAACAGCTAAAGCTATATCCTGAATACTTGTAACATTAGGTGACAATTTGACCATTAAATGTTTATTGTATACCTGACGCACAGCTTTTACAACTTCAGCAGCAGAGGAGCAATTAGTTCCAAATGCCATACCGCCTTCTTTAACATTTGGACATGAAATATTCAATTCAATGCCAGGGATGTTGTCTAAAGCATTGATTTTTTCTGCTGTTGCAACATAATCTGCTATACATGAACCAGATACATTTACTAAAATATTTGTTTGTATATCTTTAATCTCAGGGTATATATGCTCAATAAAATAGTCTACACCTTTGTTTTGAAGACCTACTGCATTCAACATTCCTGAAGGAGTTTCTGCCATTCTCGGATAAGGATTACCTTCACGATGTTTTAAAGTGGTACCTTTTACAATAAAACCACCAAGACGGCTAAGATCAACAAAATCCTGAAACTCAACCCCATATCCAAATGTTCCAGATGCCGTTAAAACGGGATTTTTTAATTGTAATCCACGTGTTAGGTTTATATTTAAATCTGCCATTTTAAATCATTTATATTAAATATTGGACCATCTATACATACACACTTATGTCCTTCTTTTGTTTCATTTACACAACAAAGACAGGCTCCTATACCACAAGCCATCATATTTTCAAGAGATACTTCACAGTCGATATGGTGTTCATAGGCGTATTGTGCAACTGCTTTCATCATGGGCAGTGGACCACAACAGAAAATATGATCGAAATGCTCCTTTAAGATAGAATGTTGGGTAGGATATCCAAGTTCTCCATATGTACCATCTTCAGTAGTATAATATGTTGGAGCATATTTTTGATATTCTTCCTCTAGAACAATATCTTTTTTGCTACGGGCTCCTATCAATACAGCAGCATCTATTCCCTTCTTTTTTAATTCCTTTGAAAAATGAAGTAGTGGAGCGATTCCAACACCTCCTCCAATAAGTAGGCAACGACCTTGGGTAGGTTGTGTAAAACTGTTTCCCAATGGGAGTACGATATTTAGCTTATTCCCTTGTGTTAAGGTTGATAGTTTTGCGGTCCCCTTACCAGCTATTTTGACTAATAAATAAAGAAGACCATTTTCTTCATCAA
>CAKVCR010000248.1 GCA_934725835.1 uncultured Odoribacter sp. | reverse complement strand
CTTCTGTTCCTGTCTGGAGACTGCCTCCAATCCGGAAGAAGCATCCCTCCAACATTTTCTACATCCTCCGATATAACTTAAAGCCTGATTCAGATACTCCGCATACTGATCGCATACACCGCGGTTTCTATTTTCTGCAACAGCCCATGCCCCTATACCCCATTTCTCAATGTCAGGCTGTGCAACGCCCAGCTTAAAAAGCTTCTCCATTCCGATTTGGGCGGTTTCCAGCGACACACGTCCCAAATCTTCTGCCTGAGCTTCCGGCATTGTAGCCAAGACATCCTGGAAACGATATTTCCGCTCTTGCTGTTTTTCCTTGAGCCATTTGTCCAGCTTATCATACTCCTCCTGCGGCGTACAGCCCGGAAAACAGCGGTAACCCCACTCTACCGCCAACGAATCATAAGCTCCTATCTGCGGTATCCTGTCTACGACCGACAATCCGTCCTTTTCATCTGCTGCATAATTGAGCCGCATATAATCCATAATCGAACTCCCGTGTCTGTACTTGCGCATCAGAGACGAATCCTTCAACTCAGACAAACTATACACCGCACTCCCGTAATAATTATGCGTCAAACCCAAAGTATGCCCCACTTCATGCGTAACGACCATCTCCAACAATTTACCGGCAATCTCGTCCGTCATGCTCTCAGGTTCCTCGCCGGTTTGCGATACATACCACCGGCACAATATATTAAAGGCAGAATGAAACACAGCCACATGGCAATTCAATATCTCTCCGGTCCGAAAATCCACGTAAGCACGCCCATACGCATTTTCCATAGGTCCCGGCTTATAGACAATCCAAGACAACGAAGCATTATCCAATACATACTCTGCCGAATCCGGAGCTATTCTCCCCTCAATGGCATTCTTAAAACCACAACGCTCAAATGCGGCATTCCAATTATTGACAGCCTTCAGGATATAAGGCCACCACTGCCGAGGAAATTTCCTGTCTATATACATGACAATCCTACGCTGCGGCTCCACCAACTCGCCCCGATTATACCGTGCAATATCCTTATCTGCCACCTCCATACGCCAGCGCCGTATAACCTTCTTCTCCACCGGTCTCAGAGCACCTCCATAAAACTGCGAATACGGGACATCAAAATATCCCACATTCGGCGAAGCGTAACGCACCGGCATCAAATCAATAGGCAACATATTCAAACAACATCCTATTTTCCAACGTGTTTTCTCTTTGGCTGGCTCGCCGGGCATGGCGCCCAAAGCATCATACACCCTTTCAGAACGTACAATCACACCATCCGACAGACCGACAATCTCCGTTATCGTTTGTGATTGTTCGTTACCCAATCCCAACAAAAAGAAAAAGGGTCTCAAACTCCATATCTTCCCACTCTTCAACCATTGGGTCACATCAATCACAACCCCCTGTTCCTCATGCTCCAACACATTAAATCTCTGCAACACACACGGTTCCACACATTCTGCAACCACCGTCTGTCGGGGACTGCCGTCAAGCCCACCCACATACTCGCTCACCTGCTTCACCACCACCCAATCATCCTCCATCTCAAACCGGATAATGGCAGGTCCAAACCTATCACCGACATATCCAAACTTATCTTCCGCCGACTTATTCTGGCAGTCGGCTGCTTCCAGAATGGTTGTTGTCAGAGACATATCCCGTCCAAGCGCCTGCTTGGGGACAGACCACAATATCTTCCCCTCTTTCCGATAGGTCGTAAACAATCCCTGGACCACCTCCGTCTGTCCATACAATTGGACTGTAAGCAACAATCCGACGATACAATAAAAAAACTTATGTAACATACTTGCTATGACATTTAAAATCAACATTCATTATAATAGCGACAAACACCGCCAACAGGGTGATATAAAAAGGGATTATTTTTCAATGATAATTTACCGATATATGGGCTAGTTTCCTTATATTTGCACGAAATTAATAAATCTAATAAATAATATAATGAAATACACGAACGAAATTGACAAAGTCAGCTACAGCCTTGGATTGAGCATTGCGAGCAACCTGATTTCCACCGGAATCAAAACCATTAACCAAGAAGCCTTCAACGATGCCATGAATGCTGTATTTGCAGGTCAAATGCCGGAAATCATGCCGGACGAAGCAAACAATATACTCCAGACCTACTTCGAAAGACTACAGAACGAAAAGGGTAAAGAGGCTAAAGAAGCGGGAGAAAAATTCCTGGCAGAGAATAAGACACACGAAGGAGTAGTGACTTTGGCAAGCGGACTACAGTACAAAATCCTGAAAGAAGGAGCCGGAGCCAAGCCGACAGCCAACGACACAGTAAAATGCCATTACGAAGGACGCTTGATTAACGGTCAGATATTCGACTCATCCATCAAACGCGGTGAACCGGCAGAATTCCCGGTAGGCGGAGTCATTGCAGGCTGGGTAGAGGCATTACAGCTCATGTCAGTAGGTTCAAAATGGCAACTGTATATCCCGTCAGAGTTGGCTTACGGACAACATGGAGCAGGAGCTGCCATCGGTCCGAACGAGACATTGATTTTCGATGTTGAGTTGTTAGAAATCATATAATTAAATATTTACAAACTAAATTTATTCAAGCATGAAAGCTAAAAACTTATTATTGACCTTGGCTGTTGGTGCTATGGCTGCAAGTTGTAACACAGGCTCCATGACACAGACTTCAGTAAGTATGAAAACAGCTGCCGATACAGCCAGCTACTATCTCGGATATATGTACGGTACCGGTATGCAGCGTACAGGATTGAAAGAGCCGAACATGGAAGCTATCCTTGCCGGTATGAACACAGCCTTCCAGGGCAAAGAGACAGGAGCCAATCCTCAGGCTATGGAAATGTATCTGAACAACTATTTCCAGCAGTTGGCAATGAAAATGGCAGAAGCTAACCTTGAAAAAGGTCAGAAATTCATGGCAGAAAACGCTAAAAAAGAAGGCGTAAAAGAATTGGTTGACGGCATCCAGTATAAAGTCATCAAAGAGGGTGACGGTGCAAAACCGGCAGCAACAGACGTAGTAAAAGTACACTACAAAGGGACCTTGATTGACGGCACAGAATTCGACTCATCCATCAAACGTGGCGAGCCTGCAGAATTCCCATTGAACCGTGTTATCGCCGGCTGGACAAAATCATTGCAAGAAATGACAGTAGGCTCAAAATGGGAGCTCTATATCCCGGCAGACCAGGCATACGGACAGAGAGGAAGCGGTCCTATCGGTCCGAACGAAACTTTGATATTCCAGGTTGAATTGTTGGATATCGTTACTCCGCAGGCTTCTGCAAACGAGTAACATTCCTCCATTGACCTTGAAAGTATATCATAACAAAACCCCGAAAGTTTCTATTCTACTTTCGGGGTTTTATTATGATACAAAGAAACATTTCTACTCATTACAAGATCAGCTTTTTTGAATTTTTATCCACCAAACAGCATCATAGTGGATAAAAAACTGTATATTTGTCATGATTCCTAAAGCTTTCAATATAAGTGAGAACCTTGGGCGTTTATTGGAGAATGAGGTTTTTGTAGACCTGCTACGCCAGGGATTCCAAGTCGCAACATCGTTGTTCTACTATCGTTCACGCAACGACCGAGAAGTAGAATCACCAATAATGACGAGATGGAAATAAATAAGGATGGATACAACATCAAGGTTGTGCCGTTCGTCAAGTTCACATCAGCTTATTAAATCCAAAGCTTTCATAGGCTTTGCGACAAACAAGTACATTCAAAACTCCCCGACTGCAGAATGACAAAGATAGGAGGCTTTTTCATTTCCCGATTCCGCTTTTTTGTATACTTTTGTACCGCAAAAATTTCAATCTTATTACCACATGAATTACGAGATAAGCGGAAAACTGATATTTAAAGAAGATACTCAGCATATCAGTGACAGATTTCAAAAAAGAGAATTTGTCATCGAAGTAGAAAACGACAAGAATCCTCAATGGAATGATTTTGTAAAAGTACAGCTCATACAAGACAGATGCGACCTGCTTGAAAATATCGCTCTGAACGATAATATCAAAGTCTACTTTAACATCCGTGGAAGAAAATGGGAAAACAAAGGACAAACGGCCTACTTCACAAACCTGGAAGGGTGGCGTATAGAAAAACTGGAACCGCAGAATCCTGCTGACATTCCGGTACCGCAATACCATATCGAGGATATTCCCCCGATGCCCGAAGCCGATGACCTTCCTTTCTAATTACAGCAGCCTGACAAAACCGTCAGGCTGTTTCTTTCATATCCCATTACAACAACCGCTGCTGATTGACTATCAGCTCAAATTAATTACCCTTCCAACATGATTCAGTTACTTGCCGGTTACATGCTTTATGCCCATTTATGGTGTATTTTTCCATTTGGGCATCAAAAACTTTGCAGAAGTCATCCGC
>CAKVCR010000247.1 GCA_934725835.1 uncultured Odoribacter sp. | reverse complement strand
GGAGAAGAATTACCGGATGATTTTATCTGCCCTTTGTGTAAGCATCCGGCATCGGATTTTGAGAAAGTAGAGAGATAGACAGAGGCAGCATCTGTAAGGGCCCGGACAGATAGCTGCCGGGCCCTTGCAGAGGATGGATGCTGCTTTAAAGTCCGGAGAGGAGCTCTCTTTGCAGCTCCTCTTTCGGTCGATAGCCGACAGCGGTTTTCACCGGTTCTCCGTTCTGAAAAAGAAGAAGGGCCGGGATACTCGAAATACCGTAGCGCATCGCAAGCGCAGGTTCCTCATCGACATTGACTTTTCCGACCTTCAGCCTTCCCGCATATTCTTCTGCAATTTCTTCAATGACAGGAGCAAGCATCCGGCACGGTCCGCACCAGGAAGCCCAGAAGTCTACGAGAACCGGCAGGTCGGATTGAAGAACTTCTTCTTCGAAACGAGGGGTTTTCAATGTAATTTCTTTCATTTGTTCATCATCCTTTCTTTATCTTTCGTTCCATTTCTTCTTCGAAATCGAAATGCATGCTCAGTCCGTAAGGGATTTGTAGTAGAGCATGCAGTGACAGAATCCTTCGAAACCGGGATCGGCAATCTGATCTCGAAATTCTTTGCACATACATTTATTTTCTTCGGTTCGCTGCACTCGGCATGGACAGTAGCCGCCCGTTTTTTGAAGTCCTTCTTTTACGGCTTTTACGATTTCTTTATCGGGATTCAACGTGATTTTCATTTTTTTCCTTTCTGTTGTTTTTTGAAACAGCTTAAAAACAGCTGTTTTCTTACCGTTTTCCATCTTTGAGTTATTCTATACCACATATTTTTTATTTGAAAAGCAAATAGGATATGTTACAATGAAATTAAGAAAAAAAGGAGGTCATACATATGCTCAAAATAGCACTTTGTCAGATGTTAGGCTCGCGTGAGAAAACAATGGAAAAGAATAAGGCCGAAAATCAGAGGATTGCGGCGGGACTGGTTGCGGAAGCGGCAGCCGGGGGCGCGCAGATTGTCGTTTTGCCGGAAATCTGGAACTGTCCTTACACCAACAAGTGTTTCGGACCGTATTCGGAACCGGAAGACGGAGAAACGGTGAAAATGATGTCCGAATGGGCGAAGGAACACGGAATCTACCTTGTGGGAGGATCGATTCCGGAGCGGAGAGAGGACGGAAAGGTCTATAACACGTGTTTTGTATTTGATCGGCAGGGAAAGATTATCGCAAAGCACAGTAAGGCACATCTTTTTGATATCAATGTGCCGGGGAAGATTAAGTTCATGGAATCCGAAACGCTTACCCCGGGTGACAGCAGTACGGTTTTCGACACGGAATACGGAAAAATGGGTGTTGCCATTTGTTTTGATGTAAGATTTCCGGAACTGATTCGCAAAATGGCTCTGGAGGGCGCGCAGATTGTTTTCCTTCCGGCATCCTTCAATATGACAACGGGACCGGCGCACTGGGATATTACGATGCGCGCGCGTGCGATGGACAACCAAATTTTCTTCGCGGCCTGTGCTCCGGCGCGCTGCGAGGAATCCTCTTATGTCGCTTACGGGAATTCCTGTGTGGCGGATCCGTGGGGGACCTTTATTGCCCATGCGGATGAGAAGCCGCAGATTCTCTATGCTGATATTGATTTTGACCGGATTTCAGAGGTACGCGAGCAGCTGCCGCTGATGAAAAACAGACGACCGGAACTGTATTAAATTGACCAAACTACTTTTCAATAGGATTGCGGTGCGTTATAATAAGGTCATAAATCTTATTTCAAAATGTGAATCATATTAGGAGGAACACATGAAAAAAGTATTAGTTGTTTTACTTACCCTTCTCATGGTTTTCGGACTCGTTGCCTGTGGCGGCGGAGATACGGATACGAAGGGTGGAAACACCGTAACGGATTATGATTCGATTCCGGATACGATGACTTCCGAGGATGGAACTTATGAACTGGCGTTTGTAACGGATATCGGACAGCTGAAGGATGCGTCTTTCAACCAGTTCACCTGGAATGGCGTGAAGGGATACGCGTATGAGAACGGTCTCTCCTACAAGTATTACCAGCCGGCAAACGGTAATGAAGCAACGGATGCAGACAGACTGGATGCGATGACATCGGCTGCGGATGCCGGCGCGAAAATCGTCGTAGCGGCAGGCTTCCTTCAGGGACCGGCTCTTCAGGAAGCAGCACTTGCTTATCCGGACACAAAATTCCTGTTCATCGACGGATGGACACTGGCAGACGATAGCGGTAAGCCGCTCCCGAATGTAGCGGCGGTTGTTTACCAGGAGGAACAGGCCGGTTACCTTGCAGGTTATGCGGTTGTTATGGAAGGCTTTACAAAACTCGGATTCTCCGGCGGCGGCGGCGGTACAAACCCGGCGTGCATCCGTTTTGGATATGGATTTGTTCAGGGCGCAGAAGCTGCAGCAGCGGAGAAGAGCGTCGATGTTGAAATGAAATACAGCTGGGAGTACGGTTCCAACTATTCTGCTTCTCCGGATCTCCAGGCCATGCTGAACGGCTGGTATCAGGCCGGAACAGAGGTAATCTTTGAATGCGGCGGTTCGATGTATCAGTCTGCATTTGCAGCGGCTTCCGCCAATGACGCTTATGTAGTCGGAGTGGATACCGACCAGTCAGGTCTTTCGGATACCGTTATCACATCCGCGACAAAGGACCTTGCGGGTTCCGTTCAGGATGTCTGTGCCGCGCTTTATGCGGATAAGTGGGACGAATACGGCGGAAAGTGTGTAACACTCGGTGCCGCAGACGGCAGAGTCGGAATTCCGACGGACACTTGGAAGTTTGAAAACTGGACAGTGGACGAATACAATACATTGTTCGATAAGCTCAAGAACGGAGAGCTTGTTGTTGATAACACAGAGGTTGCTGATCCGTCAGCAAATACATGGGAGCATGTTACGTTTGTAAAATAGTTTTCGTGTAAAATAAAAACGGGAATTACCGGTATAAAAGGGGGAATAGCTTTATTCCCCCTTTTTGTAGATAATAAAGGAAAACGGAATGGAAGCATCAAAATATGTAATAGAAATGAACCACATCCGGAAAGAGTTCCCCGGAATTGTGGCGAATGACGATATCACGCTTCAGTTAAAAAAAGGAGAAATCCATGCGCTTCTCGGCGAAAACGGTGCGGGAAAATCTACTTTGATGAGTGTCTTATTTGGCCTTTATCAGCCGGAGCGGGGGAACATCCGAAAAAACGGGGAAGAAGTTAAAATTAATAATCCGAATGACGCGACCGCGCTCGGAATCGGGATGGTACATCAGCATTTCAAGTTGATTGAAGTATTTACGGTATTAGATAATATTATCTTAGGTGCGGAAACCACGAAAATGGGATTTCTGCAGCGAAAAGAAGCACGAAAGAAAGTAACGGAGCTTTCCAAGCGGTATGGGCTGAAGGTCGATTTGGATGCGAAAGTGGAGGACATTACCGTCGGGATGCAGCAGCGGGTCGAGATCCTGAAAATGCTGTACCGGGAAAATGAAATTCTTATTTTTGATGAGCCGACCGCGGTGCTGACGCCGCAGGAAATCGATGAATTGATGGAAATCATGAGGGGATTTGCCCGGGAAGGGAAGTCCATCCTCTTTATTACACATAAATTGAATGAAATTATGGCCGTATCGGATCGTGTTACGGTACTTCATAAAGGAAAGTGTATCGGTACAGTGAATACCTCGGAAGTTACCAAACAGCAGCTTTCGACCATGATGGTAGGGCGACCGGTGCAGCTTGAAGTGAAAAAAGCGCCGGCCGTGCCGGGGGAGGTGGCGCTTTCTGTGGAAAAGCTCTGTGTACCGTCCAGAATTCACAAATGCGATGCCGTACGCAATGTTTCTTTTGAAGTTCGGCAGGGTGAAATTGTCTGCATCGCGGGAATCGACGGAAACGGACAAACGGAATTGATTCAGGGAATTACGGGCTTGGAGAAGATCAGCAGCGGGCGGATTTGTCTGTGCGGAAAAGATATTTCCAAAGCCGGTATCCGGAAAAGAAGTCTCGCGGGAATGAGTCATATCCCGGAGGACCGGCATAAATATGGGCTTGTCCTTTCGTACACACTGGAGCAGAATCTTGTGCTGCAGCGTTTTCGGGAACCGGAATTTGAACATTTCGGGCTGATTCGTTTCGGGGCGGTCCGGCAGTATGCGGAGCGGCTGATAGCGGATTATGATATTCGTTCCGGTCAGGGACCGATTACTGTTACGCGGAGCATGTCGGGGGGCAATCAGCAGAAAGCCATTATTGCGCGTGAGCTGGACCGGAATGAGCCTTTGATTATTGCGGTGCAGCCGACAAGAGGCCTGGATGTAGGGGCCATTGAATCGATTCACGGGCAGCTGATATCGGAAAGAGATCAGGGAAAGGCAGTACTGCTCATTTCATTGGAGATGGATGAAGTCATGAGCCT
>CAKVCR010000246.1 GCA_934725835.1 uncultured Odoribacter sp. | reverse complement strand
GAGCAGGAGAAGGCACAACGCGACGCCATCCACCATTAGCCTTAATTTCTTCTTTAAAAATCCAACCATGCTCTGCAGCCAATTTATCTGCCTCTTCGCGACTATAAATACGACCAACACGTTTTGTCGGATTCTTCAAAGCCGGATCGTGTTCATCAACAACAACCGGAGTTACAATAGACATCACGTTTCTGTCTAATCCGTGTTCCTTCATTACGTTGCGTAAATTGCGCTCAATCATATATGCTATCTGACCTTGAGAATAAGCTACACACATATCCAATGTCATTGGAGGCAAATCATACATTTTGACACCCGCATCATCACTCATCAAAATATTACCTACCTGCGGACCGTTTCCGTGAGTAATAATCAAATTATATCCTTCCTTTATCAGATATACCAAATTTTCCATTGTGTCATGAACATTCTTGTTCTGTTCTTCCACAGTACCTTTCTGATTACCACGAAGGATGGCATTTCCGCCCAAAGCCACTACAGCTAACTTCTTCTTTTCCATTATATTTCTTTTAAATGATTCTTTTCAAACGTCCCCACCAATTCTTTATATTATAAAGCACTGCAAATTTAAGAAATAATGATATTCAAAAAAACAAGTAAAATAAAAAAACGCACATTCACAACACATTATAAATCAGAACAAAGTATAATTATTCAATCTGTTTTTATAATTATGCAGCGCAAAATCATTCACATATAAATAATATTACAACTCCCACATATTTACCAATGGTACACAAACCAAGCTTATAGAGAAAAACTATTTTTAATCTGCTCAAATTAAGATTAATATCGTTCTATTTTCTGTCACAACGTAAAAAGTGACTGATTCAATACTATTCACAAATAAAATTTGTAACTTTGCACAACATGGAAGAAAGAGAAAACAACATCAAACCTAAGTACCATTTGTTTAGCTTTTTGCTGAACAAATATATCGTTGCATTCCTTATTTTCCTTGTATGGTTGGCTTTTTTCGACCATAACAATTGGGTTGAAAAGTGGCAATTAAAACGAAAGATAACAACACTAAAAAAAGAGAAATCATATTATCAGGAGAAAATCAAAGAAGATAACCGCAGAATCAAAGAGCTATTAAGCAGCAAAGAAAATTTGGAAAAATTTGCCAGAGAGCAATACTTAATGAAAAAGCCGAATGAGGATATCTTCATTATTGTAAATGATTAGTAACGTGGGAAGAATATTAGCCATTGACTATGGAAAGAAGAAAGTAGGATTAGCAGTAAGCGACCCCTGCAGAATTATTGCAACCGGATTACAAACAATCCCCTCTCATGAAATATTTCAATTTCTAGGGAACTATATTACCCATGAAGTTGTTGACCTTTTTGTTGTAGGGCATCCTAAACAGATGAATAATACCGACTCCGAAAGCATGACATATATCAAACCCTTTTTAACTGCACTCAAGCGGAAATTTCCGACAATTCCCATTGTTATGTACGATGAACGCTTCACTTCAGTGCTTGCCCACAAGGCGTTGATTGAAGGTGGAGCCAAAAAGAAAACCAGACAGAATAAAGAATTAATTGATACCATGAGTGCAACAATTATTCTTACATCATATATGGAACAACAAAGAAATTTAAATCTATAAATAAGTTAGATATGTTTTTACCAATTGTAGTATACGGTCATCCAATTCTTCGCAAAATATCAGAAGATATTACCATAAATTACCCAAACTTAGAAAAGTTCATCAATGATATGTTTTATACGATGGATGAAGCAGATGGAGTCGGATTGGCAGCGCCACAAGTGGGACTGAATATCCGTCTTTTTACAGTAGATGGCAGTGCATTTGCAGAAACGGACCCAACATGTGAAGGTTTTCGTAAAGTGTTCATCAACGCACATATTACAGAGCGCTGGGGAAACGAAAAAACCCGCACAGAAGGATGTCTAAGTGTACCAGGAATTCACGAAGACGTCAAACGCTTTGACAATATTAAAATGAGCTACATGGATGAAAAAGGCGAACAGTATGAGACGACTTTTTCCGGCATCAAAGCGTGGATCATTCAACACGAATATGACCACTTGGAAGGCACTCTTTTCACAGACCATTTGTCTGCGCTAAAAAAAAGACTATTAAAAAACAAACTGACAAACATCAGCTTAGGTAAATTCAGACCCACATATCGGGTGATTTTACCAAAATAAGAAGCTCTTGCTTGTTTTAACATGAATTTGTCCGTAGACATACGGGCAATTTTTGTTATGTATAAACCTAAAATATCCAGTCAAGAATCGCCATTTTTATACCTGCTTTTACTCCTCATTGCCGGTATATTGAGCAGTCGGTACTTTGTATTGCCGACTGGTATATTTTTGACCTTACTCATCATAACAGGGGCAACATTCAAACTATCAAAGATAGGGACAGATCTTTGTATATTAATCACGTTTTTTTGTTTAGGAAATATTATTACACCGAAAGTTTCTTCGGCAAATTATCAGAATTCGCCGATTCTTTTAAAGACCCGATGCGAAAAAGTTTTAACTGGCAACAACTACATCTTGTCTGTCTTGAAAAATCAGTTCCATTTAAGTAATTACCATGTAGATACCATTTATCAAGTTGGAGATTCCTTAGAATTCTATGCACGAATTTTACCTTTTCGAAACAATTCAAACACCCACGAATTCAGCTATACGCAATATATGCAACAGCAGTCCGTATACTATCGTCTGCAACCAACAAGTCGCATACAAAAAACGGGACATTCAGTCACCCTCCATTCTTTTTTTGAACAACAACGTTCACGGCTATTGGAAAAAACTGCCATTCCGTCCATAGACTCCACTAGCACTATGCTAATGAATGCACTGTGCCTAGGGTACAAGAATGATTTAGATTCTCAATTGCGCAATTTATTTATCCAAACCGGCACCATTCACCTGCTGGCTGTTTCCGGATTACACGTAGGAATTATTTATTTACTAATTATTTTTATATTCAAACGATTGAGACTATATGGTCTCAAAAGCTCATTACTAGCATTACCATTACTATGGGGTTATGCATTACTGACCGGCTTATCCCCTTCTGTCACCAGAGCCGCACTACTTATATCTTTTATTGATATAAGTAAAACCATGTCGCGCGACTATAATCCAATCAACATTCTTGCCGCTTCTGCATGTCTTACATTGGTCGTACAACCCACAGCTCTATATTCTCTAAGTTTTCTTTTGTCATATAGTGCCTATTGCGGCATTTTGATTATATATCCATACTTATTTGAGTTACCAGGTAAATTACCCAAAATTCCCAAGGCTATTTACTCTTATTGTTGCCTCACAATAGCTGCCCAACTTTCTACGATTCCTATCTGCGCCTATTTCTTTCACACAATAAACATAAATGGTCTTTTAGCCAATCTAATAGCTATACCCTTAGCCACTATTTTATTATACTGCTCTGCCATCTA
Organism: uncultured Odoribacter sp.; assembly: GCA_934725835.1. GTDB lineage: Bacteria > Bacteroidota > Bacteroidia > Bacteroidales > Marinifilaceae > Odoribacter. Next base: position 1,009 of record CAKVCR010000246.1, on the reverse strand, counting down.
TTTTGTACTCCCACTTGGTATCGGTCTCTATATTACACCCGTATGCAAATTGTTATGCCATGCCTTAACCGGATTTTTACAATGGATAAATCCCTATATCATCAATATCCAAAATCTATATCCATCCGGATACAGTATAATACTTCTTTATGGAACATTATTTACACTCACAGGTTACCTACTCTTCCACAAGAGAACATTTTTACATGCAACTATTACATCCCTTTCTATTCTTCTACTATTTTTCACTTGCAATAACTACCATCTCTCCCATCAACAAGAGATTGTTATATTTCATTATCCTCGACACTCTGCAATTCTTCTAAACCACAATGGTTTTTATCATCCCCTTAAAACAACATCAGATTCTTCTACGCATATGTATCCCTATATACGTTACAATAAACTTAAGCCGTTATCCTCTACGTTCGGAATACTAAACAAAGACATATTCTGGCAACCTCCCTATCTATACTACTACGGAGACACTATATTATTTCCTTCCCCAGACTTTCCAATACAACATTCAGGTAACACTCTAATTATCACGGACAATCTACAACCAATACAAACATTTGCCTCTTATCCCAATTTGCCATACCCTCAAAATATTATATTAGATGGTTCAAACAATTTCTATACCATCCGCCAATGGGAAAGTTTTTGTAAAAAACATAAACTCATTTGCCACAATACACAAGAAGAAGGAGAGATACATCTTCGCCGAAATTAAACATTATATCCGGGACAATTATTATTATTTTACTAATTTTGCACTTCAAACAACGAATTGCACAAGAAATGAATATTGTTATAGCAGGAGCAGGTGCTGTTGGTACACATCTGGCAAAGATGCTGAGTCGACAGGAGCACAATATTATGCTGATTGATACTGATCGGGAGAAGCTGGAAGAATTGGAGAGTCAATTAGATATACTTTCTGTGGTCGCTTCATGCACTTCCATTGGAGCGTTAAAAGATGCTGAAGTTGGGAAATGCGACCTATATA
>CAKVCR010000245.1 GCA_934725835.1 uncultured Odoribacter sp. | reverse complement strand
GCCGCTCCCGCCTTAAAACTATTTTGCTCTATTTTGCATCACAATTCAGCGTTTACACAAAATTTGGGGTTGACCCCGCAAAGCGGGAGTACAGCCTTTCGGTTCGTCCGATTGGCTGTACTCCCGCTTTTTTATACTCTGACTCTGGTCTGAACTCTTTCTGTAATTTTTAACTTAACGTTATTTCGCAGCTGGTTATACAAATCAATATTTTCTTCTGATTCGTAGGAAAAAGTCACACATAACGCATAGGGTTGAGGTTGCTCTTGCTGGGCGTACTTAAACCGCTCTTTACCGGACACCAAAACATAAATGTACGGCTCATCATTTCCGGACCACAAAAGATCAGCACCTCCACCAGGCCCTTTTTGCCAACGTCTCTGCTGTAATGTAGACTTCTGAACGGCATCATATCCAGGGACGAAATCCTTTATTTTATACGCATCCGGAAGATTTTTGAAGTCATCTTCTGTGTCTGTACCTGCCGCTCTTTTAGCTTTATACTTGATTAGTGTGTCTTCATCAATTCTACGGAAAATTTCAATCCATAAATTGTTAACCAAATACTCCTTGCGTCCCATTCGCGTTACAGGATTATATGCCAAGCTTACGGTTATGGATTTGTTCGCTCTCACCTTTAAGAATTGTTGAGGTACGGGAATTTTATACAGGTGGAAATCTCGTAGTGGAAGTCTATCTTCCGCAAAGAGTGTTACGGTATTATCAGTTGATGTAAGCAATTGTTCTGAAACTTTTCCATACCCAATTAAGCGCATTAACCTCTCACGTTTTGGATTATCTAGACCAGTATAATGAACATCGGTCGATGCCATTCCCCATACTCTCATCTCTTCAGAACACTTTGCGGAATTTGCAAGCATTGCTCGAATTAGGTTTGCAGACGGTCTCCCCTGAAGCTGATTTTCCAAAGCGCGTTCCAGCCTTGCAGCCATATGAGTAACATGCGGAGCGGAAAAGCTTGTCCCGCAATACCCCTTGAACACCTTATCTACAGTGTGGTTCAAAGTAGGCTCCATAAGATTCTGGTCTGTTTTCAACCACCGACTATTTCCACGGCTAATTTGATGAATAGAATAATTCCCTCCGTAATCAACAAAATCAGGCTTAATCGATTTGTTGACCCCTTTTCCAATCCTGGTAAAGACCGAGGGATAATCCTTTAATCCAACAGATACAGGGTTAATGGCAGCTGTACCTCTAGGAATAGCTGGTTCAGAGAAACGAGCAATCGAACCAACTGTAATGCTAAGTGCCGAGGTTGCGGGATCTATTAGGCGATGTTCTGGGGCAAATAACTGGTCACGCGCTTTTTGCATCAACTCGTCTCTTGATCCAAATTCGTTTATTTCTGGAGTGGAAACATTGCCAGCACTTACTATAATTACAATGTCTAATTCGCGAGAAAGGTCATCTAACATACTGGCCCACGGAAATTGACGCCCACCATTATATAAGCTTTCGCTATTTCCAGCGGACAGATTAAAAATACGACACCCATATGTTTCGTAAAAATATGTAATAGCATCTTTTACTAGTTTTTCGGGTCGCACATCCTCACGGAAACAAGGGTTCCCCCATTCATCATTATGCATGATTTTACCGTTACAAATGCGAACAAGAGGAGTAAACACCCCACTCTCCATAGAACTGTTAAAATCACCATAAACAACAATACCTGCTACACCAGTACCGTGCCCGTTCATATCAGCTGCCGTTTGCTCTTTCGTATCAAAATCTTCTTCTGCAACTACCACATTTTGGAGTAACGGATTGCCAGTAAATACACCAGAATCTAATACTGCAGCTAACGGAGCATCCTCTCCAAGCGTATCGTTCACAATTGGATCATAATCATGCATATAGAGTTCAAAGGGCTCTTGGCTGATAGTTTCAAAGGGCAGCTCAACTGCACATATGATATCCATATTCAGCAAAGCGTTCAAAGAAAACTCATTGACCTTGGCGCGCCCCAATAAGAGTCCTGAAATTTCAAATAAATCTCCTAAGAGTTGACTGCCTTGAGTTCCTAATGCCTGCCTTATTTGGCTCTCTATTTCCAATACCTTCGAACGGTCATTATTGTACCAAACATCAATATTGACAATGAAGAAGCCCATATCAGCTGTTATGGTTTCCGTGAACAACTTAAGCTTTGGCCCTATGCGATCGTCACGCGTCATGCTACGGACAGCATCAATGCAGCTAAACAGGTCCCGACGCTTTGCATAGGTTAGAATTGCTTCTTCCTGTGCATCGATTTCCCAAAGTGCACGCTCCGCATTAAACTGATCAATCGCTGCTTGGTTTTCGAACTGAACAACTAACCTGGAACGATCCGTACCAACTACCGGTGTTTCTTCAACCAAGAAGAGCTGAAATCTGCTAATCAATAATTCGAGCATCTCTCCCGATAGGGCATCACTTGATATTTCCAAAACCATCAAACTATCGGTTTGAATTCCTGCATCTCTTCGTGCAGAAAGGATAGTTTCCGAAGCCTGCGCAAGTTCTGTATAAAGCTTTTGTCCATGCTGTGCCCTTACACGAGCTGGAGGCCTTGGGGCGGTGGGATTGGAACGCCCTCGATAGGTAGGGACTATTTCCTGCCGTTCAATTTGAATGTGGTTATACTTATCCATCCCGCTACCTCCTCAGTGAATTAGTATTGACTTTTTCTCAATTCCACCATCTGTGTTTGTTTTTTTACCGCAAACTCAATATCTTTTTTGCTGTAGTTCCGCTTCCCGGCAAGAATGCATTTTCGCATAATTGTTTTGCAGATATTTTCGACATCGGCATAAGAAAACTTTTCTGTAGTACCTAAAAATGTCTCAAAAGCATGGGCGGGACCATTAAACTGCTTTAACCGCAACGAAAAGAGTTTAATCTTCTCGTCATTCGATGGTAAATCAAACCGAATTGTATCATCAAATCTACGCCAGATGGCGTAATCTAAGGATTGTTCAAAATTTGTTGCGGCAATAATAATTGAATGCCCTTTGAAATTGTCAAGCTGTTGCAGGAATGTGTTCACCACTCGTTTGATTTCACCGTGTTCCGTGGCATCGTTTCGGCTACGTCCTATAGCATCAAATTCATCAAATAGAATTACAAAGCTATCGTCCTTTGCAAGATCAAAAACTTTTCTAATATTACTTGCCGTCTCTCCCAAGTACGATGATACCAGGGCATCAAATCTGACATACATTAACGGTATTCCGATTTCTGCAGCAAGGATACTTGCACATACCGTTTTTCCGCAACCAGGCGGTCCATAAAAGAGCAGTTTGTTTATTGGCGCTACACCATTACTGATAAGGATATCCCAGTTCTGAAATTCGCGGATCACTTCTTCTAATTGTAATACTTTCTCTTGAGGAAGAATTACATCATCAAGGTACTTATCTGGATATACAATTTCGACTAATCGTGCTTCTTTATCGGTGTTTTGTGCAACAACAGTTTTCATTGTTGGCATAGAACTCCTATATTGTTTCTTAGCACCGTTCAGAACCATTTCCAAGTCATCAGCCAATATCGAATGGTTCTTTTTCCGTTCATCAGCGATAATCTCGTGGGCGGTTTTTATGAATAATTCTCTATCGTCGTTATTAAAACTGCTAAAGAGTTTTTTTAGCAAATCAGCACGTGCCATGGTTTCAGTCTCCTTTCATAATTGCAAATTGAATTGAACAGCACAGTTAATACTTGACGAGTTCTGTCATAATTGCGTCATCAACGCAATTCTTTTTGCAATATTCCAGAAGCCGCATTTTTGCTAATACACTTGGCGCAGTATGACCATTTTCCCACCTGTTTATTGTGGAAAAGCTTACATTTAATTCTCTGGCAAATTGTTCTTGGGTGTAATTTTGCTGCTTTCGTATATGTTTCAGAATTTCAGAAAAGGTCATGTGTACAGTTCCTCCTATTTATTATTATAGCAGGTGCTATAGCAAATGGCAAGTAGCTATCTATGTTTTACAAAACATTAGTCCGTTCTTTTACTTGTTTCATTGGTGTAAAGAATAAAGCCTCAATATTCTGTTTGACGGTCTCATATTCCTGGACCTCACTCCTTGCGGTTTTGTACTCCGCAAGGAGCCGTTCCTTTTCTGCGTTGAGATTGGCAAGTTCCGCTTTTATGCTTTCAGTTGTCGGCAGCGGCACAGCCCCCAGCCGTTTCAATTCTCTGGCGGCCGCTTCAAAAAGGATGATCTCGCCCTCATGCCCCCGCAGAAACTTTTCTTTATCATTCGATTTACGGTATCTTTCATAAAGCGGCTTTAGCTGACGGTAAGTTCCGGCATGCTTCATCACAAGGGTAAGTTCGGCACTTCTGCTTTCTATCCGCTTGATCTCTGCATGAGCGGTATCTCTCCGTGCGGATACTGCGGTCAATTTGCTTTCCAGTTCTCCATAGTTGCTTATCCCGTGCTCGGTCAGGAAATTCATGGTCTTGGCGGCCTGTTTCAGATT
>CAKVCR010000244.1 GCA_934725835.1 uncultured Odoribacter sp. | reverse complement strand
CACGAATTCCGCCGGGGGGGGGATGCTTTTGAACTGCCGCCTCACATGGCTGATATTGCGGAACAATTGAATCATAAAATCAATGGTGGCGGATTGAAGTTTGACTATTTTAGTCCGAGCAGCCGTCATCGGGCAGGTCTTTATGTTTCCGGTCAGGGCATTGATCGTGACAGTTATTTCGGTACTGAAAAAAATCCGGATGCCTATGGTGATACACATGACAAGACATTTGTCAGCGGCGGACAGTATACTTATTCCTTCGACCATCTGTGGTTTATGCCGTCTGAATTGACTGTCGGATTGGAATATAACTTCAATAAATTAAATGACAAATATTTGGCTGCCAACCGTAATTTCAAGCAGACCACTCATAGTACCGGCTTCTATTTCCAGAACGAATGGAGGAGCGATAGATTGAATGTATTGATTGGTGCCCGTTTGGACAAACACAATATGATGAACAAGATGGTCTTTTCGCCCCGGTTGAATGTGCGCTACAGTCCCGTTGAAAATATCGGTCTGCGTGCCAGCTATTCAAGCGGCTACCGTGCTCCGCAGGCCTATAACGAAGATTTGCATATTGATGCATTGGATAATAAGATGTCCATTATCAGGTTGGCTTCCAATTTAAAACCGGAATATTCCCACAGCGTAAGTGCTTCGTGCGATTATTACCATCGTTTTGGTAAATTGCAGACCAACATTCTTGTGGAAGGATTCTATACCATATTGGATGACGTGTTCACGCTTGAAAAAGTGGGAGAGAGTGCTGAAGGGTATATAATCAAAGAGCGTCGCAATGCTTCGGGAGCTAAAGTTGCCGGTATCGGTCTGGAGGCGAAAGCCGGTATCCCGGGACGTTTTGAAATGCAGTTGGGTTACACCTATCAGCGCAGCCGTTACGATGAGCCGGAACGCTGGTCTGATGATGTTGAACCGCAGAAGAAGATGTTTCGTTCTCCGGACCATTACGGTTATCTGACAGGAAGTGCCAATCTTTGGAAACAATTGAAACTGTCAGCATTCGGAAATTATACAGGACGGATGTTGGTGCAGCATAATGCCGGTGCAATCGAGCGTGATTGTGATAAAATGACACCAGATTTCTGGGATATGGGTGTGCGTTTGTCTTATGATATACGCCTCACCAAACAATTACATTTTGAAATCAACGGAGGAGTGAAAAACATATTCGACAGCTACCAGAAAGATATTGATTATGGTGTCAGCAAAGATGGTGCTTACGTTTACGGTCCGACACTTCCGCGCACCTATTTTGTAGGTGCTAAATTTTCTTTGTAGAGATGTCACAGAGAATTCTTATATTTGTAAACAGAATGTTCTGCTTTGTTTTGATAGATATTGAAAATAGAATCATAACCAATGAAATACAGATTGACGATTTAGATAATAAAATGACAAAACTACTTAAAAAGAAAAGATGAGAATAACTAAAATGTAACACCATTATGAAGACAAAATTTTTATTGTTTGCGGTGATATTTGCGTTGATATCACCGGTAAACGGGCAGCAGCAGGACAAACTGCTGCAAACGTTAAAGAGCGAACTGGATTATAGTTTTAACGAGTTGAAGAAGCGAGACCAGCCTCCCTATTATATGAACTTGCGAGCATCCGACAGTTATGATGTTGCTATATCCAGTGTATTTGGTGCAATCTATTCCTCAAATGCCAAGCGTGAACGCTTGCTGGTACCCCAGATTCGTTTGGGAAGTCCGGCGTTGGACAATTTCAAATACAGTTCATCGGGCGCAATGGTAGACCCCAATTCCGGAGTAGTCATGGGAGGCAGTGTGCTGCCTTTGGATGACAATGCGACAGACGCAATCCGTCAGGCCGTGTGGGCAGATGTAATTAGTCGCTATGATTTTGCCTGTGCCATGTATGACAAGGCCAAGATGCAAGCTGCCGTAAGCGTAGAGGATGAGGACAAAGCCCCCTGTTTCTCGGAAGCTCCTGTGGTGAAGTATTATGAGGAGCAGCTTCCGGCATCTTTGACATCTATTGATATGGCTGCTTGGGAAAGACGTTTGAATGAGATTTCTGCATTCTTTAAAATGAATCCCAATTTGCAGAACGGTTCTGCATCTTTGAATTTCAGTACTTTGCGCACCTATTTTGTGAATACGGAAGGTTCTGAAGTCGTACAAAATCGTGTGACTGCCAGATTGATGCTGACGGCTTCGCTGAAAGCTGATGATGGAATGGATTTGTCTTTGTCACAGGATTTTTTCGCCTATAATCCGGAAGACCTGCCGTCCAATGAAGTGATTATTGCTGCAGCCAAGGACATCGTAAACCGTCTGGACGCATTGAAAAAAGCACCGGTGGCAGACCCTTATACCGGTCCTGCAATTCTTTCAGGTCCTGCAAGTGGAGTTTTTTTCCATGAGATATTCGGCCACCGTCTAGAAGGACATCGTCTGAAGACAGGAGGTCAGACTTTCAAGAAAATGGTCGGCGAACGGGTGTTGCCTGCTGCATTTCAGGTATATTGCGACCCGACTTTGCGCAGCTATGCAGACACCGACTTGAACGGTCACTATGTGTACGATGACGAGGGAGTGAAAGCTCGTCGTGTAGACAATGTAGTCGACGGAGTGTTGAAGGAATTTTTGATGAGCCGTGTTCCCCTGGATGGATTCCCTGCAAGTAACGGCCATGGACGTACTTCCGGAGCCGGCGACCCGGTGTCAAGACAATCTAATCTGATAATCGAGACCACCCGTCCGCATTCGGAAGCAGATTTGCGTAAGATGTTGGTAGCAGAAGCGAAGAAGCAAGGTAAAGAGTATGGATATTACTTTAAGACGGTGACCAGCGGATTTACCTACACAGGAGAAGGTGGAAGTCTCAACTCCTTTAATGTAACCCCATTGGAAGTGTACCGCATATTCGTAGACGGTCGTCCCGACCAGCTTGTACGTGGCGTAGATATGATAGGTACACCTTTGTCTATGTTTTCCAATATTGAGGCAGCCGGAGATAAAGCCAGCGTTTTCACGGGTATGTGCGGTGCAGAATCCGGCTGGGTGCCTGTGACAGCTTGTTCGCCGACAATCTATGTCAATAAGATTGAGACCCAAAGACGCAATCAGTCCCGTAATATTCCTCCTGTATTGCCGGCTCCTGCATTCGAGGAGAAGAACGGCACGGATGTGGACGAGACGGTTTTCTCAGCCATGAAGGATGAGATGGATAGAAACGTAAGCCATTTGAAATTGTCAGGCAATAAAGAACCGTATTATTTTTCTTATGCAGCCAATCGCTATCGTATCGTGAATGTAAGTGCTTCCTTGGGAGGTGTTTTGGCTTCGGAATATACCCCCTGGAAGATGAATATGGCTACGCAAGTGATGGTTGGTGATTATGAACACAACAACGATTTAGAGTTCAGGGGAAGTGCAGCAGTCGGTCCGTTGCCTGAGAGCGGAGACTATAATCTATTGCGTCGTTCGTTTTGGCAAAGTTCTGATATGATGTACCGCTATGCGTTGAATATGCTTACACAGAAAGAAAGTTACCTGACAGCCAATCCGTTGTCTCCGGATGATGCTTCCTTGGCAGATATGCAGCAGCTTGCAGCCTCTGAATATATGGAGAAGCGTACCGAGCCTTACGAAGTGAATTTGCCGGCATTGGAAAAAATGGCCAAAGAGTTATCCGGAATGTTCAAGAACTATCCGGAGTTGTTCAATACCTCGGTAGTGTTTAACGGAGGCGTTATGGATATCTATCGTCTGACTTCCGAGAACGTGAAATTGAAGTTTGAGCAGGGATACATAAGCTTTATCGTCCAGGCACAGTTGCGTTTGGCAGACGGTTCCGTGATAACGGATTCATTCAGCGTTTCAGCGCAGAATGCAGATGGTTTACCCCAACAGGCAGAATTGGAAAAGCGTGTGTCTGAATTTGCAGAAGGTCTATTGACAAGAAAAGAACGTAAATCATTGGATAAATATTATTCCGGTCCTGTAATGTTTGAAGAAGGAGCAGCTGCCGACCTGTTTGCAGCCAACCTGTTGAAACGGGGTGTCTTGTTTGCCGACCGTCAGTTGGTCAACAATCCACAGTCCAATATATGGGGCGACCGTTTGGGCAGCAAGGTAATAGATACCAGACTGTCAGTTGTCAATCGCACGGATTTGAAAGAATACAATGGTAAACCGGTGGCTGGAGCTTATGAGGTGGATGCCGATGGTGTACGTCCGGAGCAGAAAGCTGTCTTGATTGAAAACGGTATATTGAAGAAAGTGATGAACGGTCGTGTTCCAGCACGCAATGCTCACGAGTCTACCGGAAGTATGGGTTTTGCCAACCTCCCTGGAGACTTGCTGCCGCATCCGATAACCGGCGTGGTGCACATCTCAACGTCTAAAGGCTTAAAAGCCGACAAGATGAAGAAAGCTTTATTGAGCGTTGGCAAAGCGGAAGGCCTGGAATATGTATATATCGTACGTAAGATTTCAGGAGCGAACAC
>CAKVCR010000243.1 GCA_934725835.1 uncultured Odoribacter sp. | reverse complement strand
AGCTATGCCGCTTCGAAATATTGTGTTTTTACTTAGAAAAGCGAGAACTTATATGTTACTAAGAAACATATAAGGCAAGTTGTTCTATGATTTCTTCATGCTTATGCTAAGAAAATTTCTCTCATTTAATATATTTCTCTCCGCCTTGACGGTATGTCAAAACGGAATTTTTATCGAATATGTAAAAGGCTTCTGCCCCTAACAGGGCAGAAGCCTTAAAAATTATGCGATTTTTAGGTTTAGTTGTAAGCCAAGTGTTACTATTTCATCTGGTGCAAAAACGGTTGCTCAAAAAGTGCCAAGTCCCGAAACCCGCATAAATACTGGCTTTTTCGGCACATCTAAACCAAGGGGAATTACTCCCACTCGCTCCCGAAAACTGTAACTTAAACAGTTTTGTATGGGTATTTTTACTCATATTATCGGGAGTGTTCAAATTATCCGTAAAATACGGACTACCAAGATTTTTGTTGTCACTGTGTTGTCAGCGACTATTTCTATTATAACAAAAAATTATCTGTTTTCAATAGTTTGAGAAAAGATTTCCGCCTCAATCTGATTTGTTAACTCAGTAAGGTAAAAGTATAGCTTGTCTTTTGCATCCGAGTAATTCATATTAAATGCTTTGTTTGTCAAACCTTTCAATACATCATCATCGATCAAATCACTTTCAGAAAGATATTGCCCCAAACCATAATGCGCAAGGCAATTCCTAAAGTTCCTATCTTTCATAGAATCATTGATGTAAAAGGTTGTTCCGTTTGTGGCATTTAGCTCTTTTATAAAATCACAAAGATAGTAATACTGAAGATATGCAAACTTGAATTTTTGCGGAATCTCCTCAACAAAGTATTGATCTATAAACTCAATAGCATAATTGACACTGCACAGAATTGAGAAGAGCACGAAGCCAAGATCCGTTTTGGTTTTTAGGGGACAATACTTGTAAAAATGATAATCCTCGTATTTTACCAAAATACTATCGTCATAGTTGTATGGCGGGAAGTCCTGGCAATCAAAAAGGCCTGCAAGTTTTCCCGACACCACGCTAATATCTCTAATCCAAGAACCGATTTCCTTGTCATTCAAAGTATCTACCGGAGTATACAATGCGCACAAAATTGTGTTTCCGCAGAAATGACCATTACACAGATCAGTACCCACATTGTAATAGCCAAATAACTTTTTACGAAGGCTACGGATCTTATAAAAGTGATCATCACTTGCCTTAAACTTCATCATCAAAGCCGACAAGTAATCTGAATATGACATTTCATAGAGCTTATGACTTTGACGCAAGGCTGTGTAATATGTTTTCTCTGTGTCAGTAAACTGGGGCGCACCTAATCCAAGCTTTTGGCACCATTGTTCTGCTCCGTCTGTAAACAGACCAATATAAGGTTGACTCATCATAATATAGTTACTATTGATATTTTTTGCATTTCTTTGTATATCAGTCAAGGTATAAAGAAAACGCGCATCTGCTTGAATCAACTCATATGCTGCTTTTTGAATGACATTTAACACAGTATGTACCTCACTTCTTAAATACAAACAAATACTCGTGTGCTATAAGCAAAAAATTATATTTTACGCTATTGGTTTTCCAATATCCCGTTGCCTTACAGTTATGTTGCTCTTTGATAATCAACTCTTTAAGAGTAAATCCGGCGTCTTGAAATATTTTCATAACATCAAAAGACATTGGGATCATACAGCCTTTTTGTCTTGTATCGCCCATCAGTATGGCACAAAATTTATCTTTTTTCAGAACACGGTAGCTCTCTGCAGCTACATTTTTCATTTCTTCAAGAAAATCTTTCACTTTGAGTTGCGACAAATCTCCGTCTACGCCATCGCTATATTTAATAATATCGGCATAGGGCGGGTGTGTGCAAATAAGGTCTACACTTTCATCCGAAAGAAAATCTAAATTTCTAGCATCTCCCTTACGGATGTAAACTTTTCCATTTGCGCCTTTATGCTCAAAATCCATTTTTTCTTTGCACCTATCAAGTGCAACATCATTGACATCAACGCCGATAATATCACGGTTCAAAAGCTTTGCTTCAACGAGCGTAGTTCCACCACCTGCAAATTGGTCAAGAACTACATCGCCCTCTTTTGAATATCTTAATATAATGTTTCGTGGAATATATGGCGACCAATTTCCACGCCATTTTGCATCGTGAGTTGCCCAATCTCCACGCTTCGGAAAAGACCAATACAATGAATTGTTTTTATATTTTTTTGCGATAATGTCCTCTTCCCAAAAATTCAATAATGCCCTTGTTTCTTAAAATTTGCAATTGTTGTCTTATTTTCGCCTCGATATTATTGTTGGTTATATGTTTTTTTTGAAGCACTTCTACGAAAGTATAAACATCTTGCAGCGAAAACTCAACAGAATCAATAGCATTTATACAGGTCAAGACATCTAAAAGCCAACCTCGATTTTCAATGTTATTTATTTGCAATTTTTTAATCTTTGAATATTCTTCTGTTACGGTTTTTACATCTGACAATTTTTGTCGGTTTATTATTGCGATTTTCCCTTGTTTTGGAATATCAGAATATAAAATATTGCATCCAATCCACCCAGCTCTTTTAGCATTTGCGGATAACGGCTTTCTCTTTTCTATTATTGATGGGGTAAAAAAGAATTTAGGAATAAGAGTAAGATTAACCACTTGAAAATCAGCGGAATATTGCATAACGAATAAATCCGGATTGTCTGAGCTTGTAATTCTATCTATCATTGTTGAATAGGCACCATCTGCAATTTTATTACCGATATTCCCACATTTACTTTTTAACTCAAAGATTTCTCCACAATAGCTGCACGATAAATCTGCAACAGGCATATTATTATTTAATTTTGAAATGTGAGGGCTTCCGCAAATAGGGCAAAATACATTGTGAGCAACCCAACTTTCACTCATAACCCTTATTTTTTGCGAATTGCTTTTGTAATTATTTGCAAGTTCAGTATTAAAAAAATAATCCATTAAAACTCTGTCCATTCTGTTGTTTCTGTACTATCTTCATTTTCAACCTGTATTTGTTTTGCTATTAATGTTCCGGGTGCAAGCACGAATTTCCCCTCGTCATACTTTTCTTTAGCAATAGACACAGCTTCTTCTATAGAGTTAGCGTTTATTTTGAAGTCCTGACTTATTAATTCTTCAATTGTTACAGAAAAAATCATATGAATCCTCTTTTTTAACAATAATTTTTGCGCCCTTTTTATCCATTTCATCAACAAATTGTGCAAGCTCAATCTGTTCCTCATCGTTGAACAAATTCTCGGTATATGCCGTAAAACTTGCCGTATCTGTAATAGGTCTGTATGGCGGATCAAAATAAACAAAGGTATTTTCGTCAATAAAGTCTGCCGATTTTCTGTAATCTCCGCATACGATAGTAACTCTCTGCAACTTCTCAGATACTGCTTTGAGATTGTTTTCATCGCAAATCATCGGGTTTTTATATGCTCCCATAGGAACGTTAAACAACCCTTTTTTGTTCACTCGGAAAAGACCGTTGAAACAGGTTTTATTAAGAAAAATCATCAATGCCGCTTTTTCGATATTGATGTTCTCGTTTCCATTGACCTTTAAATCATTAAAACGTTCACGCTTTTCCATATAATATGCTTTGCGATTATCTGTATCTGACGGAATAAAATCGCTCTGCATAGCGTAAAGCATTTCTGTCAATGCATCAACATCATCACGGATAATGCTATATGTATTGATAAGTTCTGCATTAATATCGCTGATATAAACTTCTTCTAAATCATATTTGCTAAGTATATCAAACAAAACTGCACCACCGCCAACAAATGGCTCAGCATATTTTGTAATTCTTCCACTATCAAACGGATAGTAACATTCAATCTCTTTAATGAGCTGACCTTTGCCACCTGCCCATTTCAAGAAAGGTTTAACCGCTTTTTCATCAGTTTTACTGTAACGTGTACTTCTTGCATCAATCGGTTTTTCAGCGGTTGCGGGTATAATCCACATATTGCCTATCATAGTAGCATTTTCAATTCTGTTTTCAGAGCAAAGAACAGCAACACGTCTTTGGGAAATCCCCCATTTATCAGCCGCTTCTCTTGCAGACATATATTCCATAACAACCTCCTGAATACACTGAGTTTGTACTTGTATAATATTATATTCTAAAACTCGAATAATAGCAATACCATTTTTAAAAAATGATTGTAAACTTTTTTATTGTTCTAAAAAAGTAAGTGCGGCAAGAATTTCTCCCTGCCGCCGCTACAATTATATTGCATAAATTATTTCTGCATTTACAATTTCCGTTGCACGATTACAGATATTATTCATCTTCTGCACCCAAAATATCGTATCGGTGTTTCAAGCTTTTTAGTTCAAGTGTAAGCTGCAATAACCCTGCCAACGACAAAAACCCCGTACTGACTTTAATCCGTCAGTACGGGGTTTAATGTTAATATGGTATTTTTGCGAGCCACAA
>CAKVCR010000242.1 GCA_934725835.1 uncultured Odoribacter sp. | reverse complement strand
ACCTTAAAAAAACGGACTATTTACGGCATCTATTCATTCAATCAGGAGACAAAGACCATTACCATGACAAGTCGTTTGGGGATTACGCAGACAGCACAAGTTGCAGTGACCGGTTCGTCAATGAGCCTGCTCTTTAATGCTGATAAACTAATGGCAGTGTTGACAACGTTGACTCGTATGGCTTCTAAAGTGAGTTCTATGGGTGCAACAGTCAATGGACTAATTGATAATTATGACGGATTGTTGTTGGGCTTCTCTTTGAAAAAAGCGGAGACTGCAGCACAATGATTGAGGAGTGAAAATAATAAAAGGCGACCATTCGGTCGCCTTTTATTATTTTGCTTCCAGCATTACAATGTTTTCAACGTGGTGAGTGTGCGGGAACATATCCACCGGTTGTACTGCACACACTTTATAGGCGACATCAAGTAGCTGTAAATCCCGTGCTTGTGTGGCAGAGTTGCAGCTGACATATACAATACGTTTCGGGGCAGCATTCAGAATCGTCTGGACAACATCCGGATGCATACCGGCGCGGGGAGGGTCGGTAATAATAACGTCCGGATGTCCGTGTCGCTTAATAAACGATTCGTTCAGCACATCTTTCATGTCACCGGCATAGAATACGGTGTTTGTAATACCATTGATAGCCGAGTTGACGCGGGCGTCTTCGATAGCCTCCGGAACATATTCCACTCCGATGACCTTGGCGGCATTGCGTGCTACAAAGTTGGCAATGGTTCCTGTTCCGGTATACAAATCGTACACGGTTTCATTTCCTGTCAGGTCGGCCAATGCTCGAGTTTGGCTATACAGATTATATGCTTGCTCGGAATTCGTCTGATAAAATGATTTGGGACCAATCTTGAATTTCAAGCCCTCCATCTCTTCATAGATATGGTCGCGGCCATGATAACAGATAATTTCCTGGTCGGTCAGTGTATCATTCAGTTTTTCGTTGATGACATACATCAATGAAGTGATTTGTGGAAAATTCTCCACCAATGCATTCAATAATTTTTCACGGACTTCGGTATCTTCATGTCCGAAAGCAATGGTCACCATGACTTCGCCGGTAGAGGCTGTACGGATAATCAGTGTACGTAAAAAGCCTTTCTGTTCGCGGATATTGTAAAAACTCAATCCCTCATTCAATGCGTGAGCCTTGATGAAATTGCGTATTTCGTTGGAGGGCTCTCCCTGTAGGTAGCAATGATTGATATCAACCACCTTGTCAAAAAGCCCCGGTACGTGGAAACCCAATGCAGGTGTGCGTTCGATATCCGCTTCAGAACCTATCTCCTCACGGGTCAAAAAACGTTTGCTAGAGAACGTAAACTCCAATTTGTTGCGATAGTAAAGTTGCTGTGCCGAACCGATGATGGGGCGAATATCATTTAATTCGACCTTCCCGATTCTCTGTAAATTGTCGATAATCTCCTGTTGTTTGAAAGCCAATTGCTTTTCGTATGGCAGATTCTGCCATTTGCAGCCTCCGCATATGCCGAAATGGGAGCATGCCGGTGTGGTGCGCAAATCTGACAGTTGGCGAACTTGGGTGACAAAGCCTTCCATAAAGCTTTTTCTTTTCCGGGTCACCTGCACATCTACCACGTCCCCCGGAACGGTATTGGGTACAAATAACACTTTGTCGTCAATGTATGCGATAGATTTGCCTTCTGCTGCAATTTTTTCAATCTTTACGTTCTCCAGTAATGGTTTTTTACCTCTTGCCATATAAGGTGTGGATATAATGGGTTGATTATTCTGTAACAGTTTCTTGTAGTAATAATTTCTTCAGCTCTCCGACTCCGGCGGATGCTCCTTTTTCGATGAGGTGGAAGCCTCTTCGGCGTGCTTCTGCCGGGATGTTGGGGTCAATGACAAACACAGGAATATTGTCCGGGGCGTAGTGTAGCAGACTGGCGGCGGGATATACAGCCAGCGAAGTCCCGATAATGACAAAAATATCGGCTTGTCTCACCAGTTCCGTTGCCGGTTCGATATTCGGTACCGCTTCCCCGAAAAACACGACATGGGGTCGCAATAACGAACCGTCTTCGCAGCGGGTTCCCGGTTTGAGTTCCCAGCCGTCCAAATCGTAAATTGCGTCCGGATTGATACTGCTGCGCACCTTTTTCAACTCTCCGTGAAGGTGTAAGACATGGTGGCTGCCAGCCCGTTCGTGAAGGTCGTCGATATTCTGTGTGATAATCTGTACATCGAAATAATGTTCCAGTTCCGCCAACCCAATGTGTCCGGGATTAGGCTGAGCCTCGTACAATTGTTTCCGGCGTTCGTTGTAAAACTTGTTTACAAAATCGGGATTCTTTGCCAGAGCTTCAGGGGTACAGACATCTTCAATGCGATAGTTCTCCCAAAGACCATCGCTGTCTCGGAAAGTTTTGATGCCGCTTTCCGCACTCATGCCGGCTCCTGTTAATATTACCAGTTTCATTTTTGTCATTTATTTGTGCAAAGGTAGTGTATTTTTGAGAAAATGGTATTGCCGGGAATGTCTATTTTAAGAAACGTAGGAAGAGCAGATTCAGGAATGTCTTATTATCTAGTGAATTACGCAGGATTTTGTAAGCACGTCCCATTTGTGTACGCACCGTATTGATTGAAATTCCAAGGAGATCGGCTGCTTCCCGATATTTCATGTCCTGAAGACAACAGAGGGTGAACACCTGCTTGCACTGTTCCGGCAGTTGATGAAGAGCCTTGTAAAGCTGTTGATACTCTCGTTCTTTGTCTTCTAATTCCGCTGTCATAAGAGTAACCGATTCCTTTTCAACGGGTATGTGTGAAAGCTTCTCTTGTTTCCGCAGTTCATTGCGTAAATGATTCAGACAGGTGTTGCGTAGGGAGCGATAGAGGTAACCCTTTAAGTCGCTTTCTATACCCGAGAACTTCTTTTCAAACCAGAATGTGATGAAAAAATCTTGGACAATATCTTCAGATGCTGCCTGATTTTTCAAAAAGTGGTTGGCATATAGCACCAAGTCGGCGAAATAGGTCGCAAACAAGTCTTTGTAAGCTTGTTCGTCTCCTTCCTGCAATCCTTTCAGAATGTACTGTTCTTTTTCCATTGCTTGGTGTGTCGTTGCATTTATTATATCTCGTTTATGAAATATGCAAACAGATAGCAATAATCGTAAAAAAAACAGAGATATGCAAATAATCCTCCTCTCTAATTCATTTCTCTCACATATCTCTTTCCCTACCTCATAGTTGCCCCATACCTTCCGGGAAGCTCGAGGCATGTTATTCGGTTGAGCTTCGGATGAGCTTCGGGTTAGGAACGGATTAATGTAAAAGGGGAGTAAAAGGGTGCTGGGACATCAGTGGGACATCAGGCAAAGGCGAAAGGGAAAAAATAATCAAATTTTTTGTCACATTGTTTTCAGAATTTGGTGTCGTAATATTAGAAGACCAAAATTAGGTTAGCATGGAAAATAGGATTTGGGAAATTATAGCAGCTTCAATTCATGGCGAAGAGTTATCTCCGGAAGAGGTAAGTATTTTGCATGATTGGCTGGACGAGAATAAGCAGAACCGGGATGAATATACCGGGTTGCAGACTTTCTACGAAGGAAATAAAGGTAGTCTAAAAGACTCCATAAATATACAACGAGCCTGGGAAGAAAATTGTGGTAGAGTGAAAATCCATAAAATGATAAAGCTTCGTCGGCAAATTGTACGTTGGGGATATGCGGCAGTTGTTGCATTGACACTTGGCATGGGTGTATTGTTGCTGATTGAAAAAGAAGATGAACAGGTTGCAAAAGTTGAAGTTGTAGAATCGCCAATTGTACCGGGTTCTCCGAAGGCTGTATTGACTTTAGCATCAGGCGAGCAGTTGGACTTACAGGAAGAGGGACATTTTGTAAGCAAGGATAGCAGCAAAATCCGGAATATTGGGAATGTCCTTGAATATGAAGCCGGAGTCAAGAAAAAAGATAATGAGTTGGAATATAATATTTTGACAATTCCTCGTGGAGGAGAATATCAATTAAAGTTGGAAGATGGCAGTAATGTGTGGCTGAATGCAGAGACGGAATTGCGTTTCCCTGTTGCCTTTGGTGAAGACGAGCGCAGAATATTTTTAAAGGGAGAAGCCTATTTTGAGGTGGCAAAAGACGCCAGACGTCCGTTTATTGTTTGTGTAGATGGAGTAGATGTGACGGCATTGGGTACTGAATTTAATATTTCAACGATACAGGAAAGTGGGGAAATATTCACAACCTTGGTGAATGGATCAGTCCGAGTGGTGAACGAAGAGGGAGAGAATTGTATTTTACGACCGGAAGAGCAGGCCGTCTGCAAAAAAGGAGAATCCGATATAGGTGTGCAGAAAGTTAATACAGCACTGTACACTTCTTGGAAGGATGGATATTATGCTTTTGACAAGCAATCTTTAGGTGAGATAATGCGAACCTTAGAACGTTGGTATGACATTCATGTGGTTTTTGTTGATGATGCAGAAAAATTGCGTTTCTCAGGACGGG
>CAKVCR010000241.1 GCA_934725835.1 uncultured Odoribacter sp. | reverse complement strand
GATTTCTTGGGCACTCCAAAAACGTCCTTCATCGACTTCGTCATTGTTAATTTGTATGTGATCATAGTGTTTGCAAAGAAATGAAAATACTAATTCACGTTCGCATGGACTTTCCCATACGTATGAGCCTAAAAATTGTGCTTCTAGCTTTGTGATTCCTAGTTCTTCAAAAGTTTCACGCTTGAGAGCATCTTCTAGTTTTTCGTTGATACCGATATGGCCGCCAACTGCAGTATCCCATTTCCCTGGGAGTAAATCCTTTTTGATACTTCTTTTTTGTAGGAACACTTCATGCTGTTGATTTAGAATGTGTAGGTGTACTACAGGATGTAATAATTTAGAACCGGAATGACATACGCTACGAGGTGCTTTTCCTATGACTTCTCCTTTTTCATTGACTATGGGAAGCCATTCTTCTTTCTTCATTTTATGCATGATAATTTTGTTTCGAATAAATAAAGCTAGGAAATATCCTCCGATAAGAATATAGAGAAGAGGATTGCTGATAAAATTGGCGATTTTGGGGGGCAAAAACAATAGAGCAACGAATGATAAAAATGTATGCATGCAAATCAAATAAAATAGTATACGGAACATGCGGCGTACTCCTTCTATTTGTGTTTTTGAAAAATGTATCTCTTTACGGTAGCTTGCCGGTAGTGTGGCTGTCAAGTTAATCTTTGAAAATGCAAAAATACCGATTAGAATACATAATATCGTTTCTACGATAGCTGGTTGTAGTCGAGAAAGGGTGGAACTTTCAGAATAGATGGCAATCATTCCTGGAATACAGAAAAACAGAGTAGTCCACAGTACCATTTTATCCCATACTTTTTCGTGGATGCGTGTAGCGATAAATTCGATTACACCCAATGCGATGGCAGCATACAAGCCAATAACCGGTCCCCAAAATTCTTCTACAATAAAGTAGATGATAACCAAAAGGAGTGATGGCGCCAAGCCTTTCAGTGATTTCATAATGTATCTCTTTTAATTCAGACTGCAAAATTAGGAAATTAATGCTAATTTTGTCACGTAAAATAATGGTTGGATATTATGTTTAAAATTGTTGCTGTTATGCTGTGTGGGGTAATGGTTGGTTATTTGTTGCGGAATAAAAACTTAGGTTTTGTACCTCGTCTGATAACCATTGCCATTTGGGTGTTGTTGTTTTTATTGGGAATAGCGGTTGGATTGAATGATGCGATTTTGAATAATTTAGACACGATTGGTTTACAAGCGTTTTTATTGAGTATAGGAGGTGTTATGGGTAGTGTCGTATTAGCTTGGGTCGTCTATCGTTTCTTTTTTTCGAAAACAGAAGAATAAGTTTTGTAACATCTCTTTGATATCAAAATCATGCTTGGTAGTTTGATTATAATTAGTTTTTTTGTTATTGGAGTCATTGCGGCGCGCTTCCATTTTTTACCCGATGAATTGATTCAGAATGATTTCAGTATGTATGCGCTTTATGCTTTGATGTTTTTAGTCGGAATCAGTATTGGTAGTGACACAAAGGCTTTAAAAGCATTGAAAGAACAGAATATAAAGATTGTGTTGGTCCCACTGGCTACGATTCTTGGTACTCTTGTCGGATGTGCTGCGGTAAGTGTTGTTTTATCCGGCCGCAGTCTATGGGATTGTCTGGCTGTAGGTTCAGGGTTTGCTTATTATTCATTATCTTCAATATTTATCACTGAATATCGAGGTGCTGAATTGGGCACTATTGCACTGGCTTCAAATGTAATTCGTGAATTGATTACGCTTTTAATGGCTCCGCTGTTGGTTGCTTGGTTTGGCAAGTTGGCTCCTATTTGTTCGGGCGGAGCTACTACAATGGATACTACTCTTCCTGTTATCGCTCGTTTTTCCGGTAAAGAATTTGTTGTGATTTCCATCTTTCATGGATTTGTTGTTGATTTTATGGTGCCATTTTTTGTGACGTTTTTTTGTCGTCTGGCAGCCTGAATATATAAAAAGAGGTCGTTGCTACGACCTCTTTTTATATAATAGATTTTACTATTTTACGGTATCCATGTGAGCAATTAGTTCCAGCACTTTGTTTGAATATCCCCATTCGTTGTCATACCAAGAGATTAATTTCACAAAATTTTTGGTCAATGCGATACCTGCTTTTGCATCGAAGATCGACGTGTGGGCATCTCCCAAGAAGTCTGAAGAAACAACGTCATCTTCTGTATATCCAAGCACTCCTTTCATTTCACCTTCAGCAGCCTCTTTTACAGCAGCCTTGATTTCATCATATGATGCCTCTTTTTCCAAACGGAAAGTAACATCAACTACAGATACATCTAAAGTCGGAACACGGAAAGCCATACCAGTCAGTTTACCATTCAATTCTGGAATTACTTTACCAACGGCTTTTGCTGCCCCTGTAGAGGAAGGAATAATATTGCCTGCTGCGGCACGCCCGCCTCTCCAATCTTTCATAGAAGGACCGTCTACAGTTCTCTGAGTTGCTGTTGTTGAATGTACCGTGGTCATCAAACCTTCGATAACACCAAATTTGTCGTTGATTACCTTGGTTAGAGGAGCTAAGCAGTTTGTGGTGCAAGATGCGTTTGAAACGATTGTTTCTCCGGCATATTCATTGTTGTTTACACCCATTACGAACATTGGGGTATCATCTTTGGGAGGAGCTGACATAACAATACGTTTTGCTCCAGCCTTCAAGTGAGCTTCTGCTTTTTCTTTTGTTAGGAAAAGTCCGGTTGATTCAACAATGTAGTCGGCACCCACTTCGTCCCATTTTAAGTTTGCAGGATCTTTCTCTGCTGTTACACAGATAGCTTGGCCGTTTACAATTAATTTTCCGTCTTTAGCCTCAACTGTTCCGTTGAAACGTCCATGCATGGAGTCATATTTCAACATGTAAACCATGTAGTCTACATCAATCAGGTCGTTGATTCCTACGATTTCAATGTCATCTCTGGTCATTGCTGCACGGAAAACCAAGCGGCCGATACGACCAAATCCGTTAATACCAACTTTAATCTTTGCCATTTTTTATTGCTTTTAAGTGTAATAAATCTATTGTTGTCTTTTCAAAAGTACGATAATTTTGGACATATTGATACTGTTTATGGCGAAAAACTGGCAAAAAAACTACTCAAACGATTTAAAAATCAGTAGAGTGTGATATTGTAATTATGAAATAAAAAAATCGTTGCAGAAGCCTCCTGCAACGATTTGTTAGATATGGATTTGTGTATGAATGGTTATTTTACAGTGGCCATATGTGCTACTAAATCGAGCATTTTGTTTGAGTAACCAAATTCATTGTCATACCATGCAATCAGTTTTACGAAATTGTTATTTAATGCAATACCTGCTTTTGCATCGAATATACATGTGTGATAGTCTCCGATAAAGTCGGATGAAACCACTTCGTCTTCCGTATAGGCAATAATACCTTTCATTTCGTTTTCTGATGCTTTTTTAACAGCAGCTTTAATTTCTTCATACGTTGTTTCTTTGGCTAAACGGAATGTAACGTCAACTACTGATACATCCAATGTCGGTATACGGAAAGACATACCGGTAAGTTTTCCATTCAGTTCTGGGATAATTTTACCTACTGCTTTAGCAGCTCCTGTTGTTGAAGGAATGATGTTGCCTGATGCAGCGCGTCCTAAACGCCAGTGCTTTTTAGAGTGAGCATCTACGGTGCGCTGTGTGGCAGTAATAGCGTGAACAGTTGTCATCAAACCTTCTATCACTCCAAAATTATCATTGATAACTTTTGTTAGAGGTGCCAAACAATTGGTCGTACAGGATGCACTTGAAATGATGTCACATCCGTCATAAGTTTGGTGGTTAACGCCCATAACAAACAGAGGAGTATCGTCCTTTGCAGGTGCAGACATAATTACACGTTTAGCACCGGCTTTCAAGTGAGCTTCTGCCAATTCGCGGGTTAAATAGTGTCCGGTTGATTCAACAATGTAATCTGCTCCGGCTTCACCCCATTTCAGTCCTTCCGGCTCACGTGTAGAAGTGATGAAAATATGTCTGCCATTGATGTATAGCTGTCCGTCTTTAATCTCTATATCACCATTGAAACGTCCGTGAACGGTATCATATTTCAGTGTGTATACCAAATAATCTAAGTCGCTCGGGTCGTTGATCGCTACGACTTCAATGTCATCTCTAGTTAATGATGCACGGAAAACTAAACGACCGATACGGCCAAATCCATTGATACCCACTCTAATTTTTGTCATGATGTAATGTTTTTTTTAAAATTATAAATTTGTTATTTGTATTATTCAAAAGGAATGTATTTCTCTTCATCAGACTATTTTTATAATCCGTTTAAGAGAACCTCAAACGTTTGCATCAGGATGGATAGCAAATGCTGCCATGTTTGAATTTAAGATTGAGCAAACGTTTGCGATAGGTGCCACAAAAAGAAGAATGGTTTTCCTCGAAAAAATAAAAAGCAAAATGTGCTATACTTTCCAACGCTTTCATCTTATTGTAGATTGTAT
>CAKVCR010000240.1 GCA_934725835.1 uncultured Odoribacter sp. | reverse complement strand
TATCTGAATTCTTCTTTTTCGAAAAAATCATTTTAACTAAGCATTAAAAACCGACAAAAAAACACACAACCCATTCGCTCAAGACAAAAGTAATAATTATTTTCGAATTTCAAATCTAAAACTTTGTTATAACACAAAGGAATCCCTATCCGCCAACACCGCAAACTTGCTACGAAAGTCGTGCAAACTTTGCAAATCACACTCCCCAATGATAATTTCATCACTATATTCAGTTGCCACACAAAGCTGTCTGCCTCGCGCATCCCATATCGCCGAATCACCGGCATAGTGCAAGCCGCAACCGTCCTCACCGGCACAATTCACCGCAGCGACATAACATTGATTCTCTATGGCACGGGCTTTCAAAAGGGTATTCCACACATCTCTCCGCGAATCGGGCCAATTGGCAACAAAAACAGCCAAATCATAATCGTCCACATTCCTACACCAGACCGGGAATCGTAAATCATAACAAATAAAAGCAGCTATCTTCATTCCCCGAAATTCAAATACCAACCGTTTTGTTCCTGCCGTATAATGCTCGTTTTCACCACCCATACGGAAACAATGCCGTTTGTCGTAATATAGCACATTGCCATCCGGGAAAGCCACCACCATCCGATTGTAATACCTGTCCCCTTCCCGACAGACTACAGAGCCTGCCACCACAGCATCCTGTCTCTCCGCCCACTCCAACATCCGCTGCTGCGTTTCCTCGTAATAAGAAGCAAAACCTGTCTTTTCTGCCAACGCCTCCTCAGGAGATTTTTTTACCATCATACAACCTGATGTAAACATCTCCGGAAGTAAAATCAAATCGCATCCCAAAAGCACAGACAACTTCCTGTCAAAAGATTTCAGATTCTTCTCCACCTGTCCCCAAGCAAGAGAAGATTGTAATAAGGCTATTTTCATCATTCCGATTATTTCAAGATGCAGCAAAGTTATATATTTTTATTACTTTTGCCGACATACCAATTCAAAAGCAAAGCATGAAAACAACAATAATCGGTGTCGCCGGTGGCACAGCTTCCGGCAAATCAACTTTAGTAAAGAAACTACAGGAAGCCTTCAAAGGCGAAAGCGTCATTACCATTTGTCACGACTATTATTACAAGGCCCTCGATGAGTTCAGCTATGAAGAACGCACCCAATTGAACTACGACCATCCGTCGGCATTCGATACAGACATGATGATTGCAGATATCAAAAAACTCAAGGAAGGCATTGCTATCGATTGTCCGGTCTATTCATTCGTCAACCACAATCGCACCAACAAGACTCTACGCATCAACCCCGCCCAAGTCATTATCATTGACGGAATCCTGATTTTAGAGAATCAGGAATTGCGCGACCTGATGGATGTCAAAGTATATGTTGACACCGATGCAGATGTCCGCCTCGGACGGCGTCTTCTGCGCGATGTCCAGGAACGCGGCAGAAGCATCGAATCGGTATTATCGCAATACTTTTGTACCGTGAAACCTATGCACGATGAGTTTGTTGAACCTTCCAAACGGTATGCCGACCTGATTGTGCCGGAAGGAGGCTTCAATTCGGTAGCTTTGCGTATTTTAATACAGAATATCAACTCTATGATTGAAAAAGAAAATGCTTGAGACCCTACAACAACTCGACCAGCATCTGTTGCTCACCCTTAACAGCATGCATGCCCCTTTCTGGGACAATTTCATGTGGATAGTTTCCGCAAAACTGACATGGGTACCGATGTATGCCACCTTGCTATATATCCTATACCGCAACTTCAACCTGCGGGTGACCGTGTTCACTGTCATTGCCATAGCATTGACAATCACCTATGCAGATCAAATCTGTGCATCTGTCATCCGTCCCATGGTGGAACGTATGCGTCCCTCCAATCCCAATAATCCGATATCCGAATTCGTACATATTCTACACGGCAAACGGGGCGGTCGCTACGGATTTCCCTCCTGCCATGCCGCCAATTCATTTGCATTGGCATTCATCATCATGTTTCTGTTCAAACAAAAACTCGTCTCATTCTTTTTGCTCGGTTGGGCTGCATTAAACTCATATTCCCGCATCTATCTGGGAGTACACTATCCCGGCGACTTGTTGGCAGGAATGGTTGTCGGTTTAAGCGGTGCTGTCATTATCTACCTGCTCTACCGTTATGTTGTAAAATCTCCCTATGCTGACAAACTGTTGGGGATTGACGTTTTAAACCGGCATCTCCTCAACCATCCTCAGGATATCAGGCATACACGTACCACGGTATATACAGGAATAATCACTCTGCTGCTTGTCACTCTCTACTCGGCAATACAACTCATTTAACCGGACAATATACACCCGTTTCACCAGCAGACCTCGTCGACGCAATATATCATAGATAACATTCGCATTCCAAGCGACTGCCTAGATGTTGAATGCGGTAATAGGATTGTTTGCTATAACCGACTGAACGGCAAAGTATCATCACTCTTCCAGATTTCCCTTTTCTTGTTCCTGATTCCTGGCTTGCTCGACGGGTAGCATCGCCACGAAGTTTTTTTACATTGGCGTCCATATCATCATTCGTTTTTAATACGTATAAAGGTACGCCTTCCCCTTCCGATTTAAATGAAGTTCTTCGCTACGATATTTTCCCAGCCTAAGTGAAAGCGTGGCGAATTTGACTGTGGTTAAAGTCAACTTATTTAGGACAGTATTGTCCATATCACAAATACAAGTCAAAACTATATCAAAGATAACAAATCATTATATTTAAGATATAGGTATCTTATATTTGATATAGCTTTGAGATATACATATGCAAGAGAAACACGGGACAAAATAGAGCGCAATGAAGGAATATCCTCATTGCGCCCAAAACTATTTTACGTCGATTTATTGCAGCCGGATACCCATCACCTCTTCGAAGTGACTGCGCATGCGGACTTTCACCTCTTCGAAATCGACAGGATGCCCCACCTCTTTTGCAATGGAAGTGACTCCTTTATCGACAAAACCGCACGGATTGATGTTATTGAAATAGGTCAAGTCGGTATTAGCATTCAAAGCCAGACCATGCATCGTGATGCTGCGGGAGCACTTCACACCGATGGCACAGATTTTTCGGGCTCGTGGAGTGTGGCTTTCAATCCATACTCCTGTAGCTCCCTCCAGACGCTCGCCGGAGATGCCATAATCGGCAATGGTACGGATAACGGCCTCCTCCAGACGGCGGACATATTCCTTAACCCCTATCTCTAGACGGTCGAGATCAATAATCGGATAGACAACCAGCTGACCGGGTCCATGGTAAGTGATATCTCCTCCCCGATCCACTTTAATACATTCTACATGCTTCTCCTCCAACTGCTTCGGATTAAGCAACATATTGGCAGCATTACCGCTTTTGCCAATGGTATAAACAGGCAAGTGTTCCACAAATATCAACTGCCCGGGGACAGTCCGTCCCTGTAATTTTGCATGAATCAAAGTTTCCAGCAATTGCTCTTGATAATCCCAGGTTTCGCGATACCCCCTTTGACCAAAGTCAACAAATTCCACCATAAACCAATCCCATTATTTTATTTACGCACGACATGACGTTCGGCATGGTAGCTGGAACGTACCAGCGGACCGCTTTCAACGAATGAGAAGCCTTTTTCCAAACCGATGGTCCTATATTCTTCAAAAACTTCCGGACGGATATATTCTTTCACCTCAATATTCTTTGCCGTTGGCTGCAAATACTGACCGATGGTCATGACACGACAACCGATGGCACGCAAGTCGTCCATGGTTTCCAATATCTCTTCACGCGTCTCGCCTAAACCGAGCATGATGCCGGATTTTGCCACGATGCCGGAATCAGCAATCTGCTTCAACACCTTCAAAGAGGTATCATATTTTGCACGGCTGCGCACACTGTCGGAAAGACGGCGTACTGTCTCCAGATTATGTGAAATCACCTCCGGTTTAGCCGCAATCACTTGCGCCACCAACTCAGGACGTCCCTGGAAATCAGGAATCAACACCTCCATAGTGGTATTGGGATTTTCGCGTTTGACCGATTCGATAACCTTCACCCAATGAGAAGCTCCCAAATCCTCCACATCGTCGCGGTCAACCGAGGTTATCACCACATGCTTCAACTTCAAAGACTTCACTGACTCAGCCACATGTCCCGGTTCTGCCGGATCAAGCGGAGCAGGATGACCTGTCGTTACATTGCAAAAACGACATGAACGCGTGCATATATTGCCGCCAATCATAAATGTGGCAGTTCCACATCCCCAGCATTCTCCCTGATTAGGACAGCGGCCGCTGGTGCAAATAGTATTTAATTGATTGTTCCGGATGGTGTTCATCACCTCCACTGACAATTGTCCCATGGGCAATTGAATCTTTAACCATTCGGGTTTTCTTCTGCTGTTCGTCATAATTATATTGAATAAATCCGGGTAAAGTTAACACTTCTTCCCATAATGCCCAAGACAAACAGAATAATTCTCCCATAAATTGAAAAGGGACTGCGCTTCAC
>CAKVCR010000239.1 GCA_934725835.1 uncultured Odoribacter sp. | reverse complement strand
CAATTCTACTCCATCATTCATGGCCCAAACAATTTACTAAAGTCAATCCTCCTGATCTTCCAGCTATAAAAGGAGCAGTCCTCTCTCCATCACGCAGTACATACGCTAATGATAAAGGCTGTCCCAACAAAAAGCAAACAGCTTCAAAACGGTCACCTTTACACAATTTTGACTGCTTTGATTCCAAAACTTCAAACCAAGCATCTCCTTGATACAATAGACGCAAATAACGATTCGGCGACCAACCTATTTCGACTTCATCTCCTACCTCTAAATTCTGTATCTGCAATTGTTTTGTCGTAAAAAAAGAAGAGTTACAAATGCTATTCTTTTTCAAAAAGGAACAGTATTCTGTAAAACTATCAAAACCAGCATAACGAGCCAACAAATCCAGTGTCAATAAACGAGGTTTGCGTACATCCGCCACATATCCCCACAAACGTTTTAGAGTAGATGCTGATATAATTTCACCTACCTGAAATTTTAAATACAAGGAAAATTCATCGAAATCTGTTGTAGTTCTCAGACTCTTACCATATTTTTGTTCAACAAGCAACAACAACTCTATAATCTCCGGTCTCGTCTCGTTCATACACTAGATAATAACATTCGTGACTTCTATTCGCAAATGTAATAAAATACACCCGAAATATAAAATGGCAGTGACTTCATTTTAATATCACAGTCTCTTTTATCTCCCCCTCAAATAATATTATATCATTTTGTATGATTATTCAAAAAGGTCAAAATATAATCTACAGTTGCCTCTATTCCATAATATGATGAATTTAAACAAAGGTCATATGACGCTGCAGCACCCCACACTTTATCTGTATAATAATTATAGTATGAAGACCTCGATTTATCGGCTTTATTAATAAATTCCTCAGCTTCTTTTTCTTGCAATTTATCATTATATTCCAATACACGCCGGATGCGGTCGCACATCCTTGCTGTAATAAAAACATTCAGACAATCAGGTTCGTCACGCAATATATAATCGGCACAACGTCCTACCAACACACATGAGTCTTTTGCTGCCACCTTACGAATTACGTCAGATTGAATCTGAAACAAAGACTCATTTGAAAGATAGTCATTATTTTGAAAAATTGCACTATTCATAGAAAAACCCATTGCAAAAGCCTTTAGCAATCCTCCGGAGGTCTTTTCATCAGCTTTTTCGAAAAATTCGCCACAAATTCCGCTTTCCTTAGAAGCCAAATTAATTAATTCCCGATCATAATAAGCTATGCCTAAACGCTCAGCCAATTTTTTACCGATAGTGCGTCCTCCACTTCCTAATTGGCGACCAATTGTAATGATTGTTTTTTTCTTTTCCATATCAGGATATTTATAACCGTTTTATGCAAATCTATATAATCTTTTCTATTATACAATTCCATATTGTCTAAATTTCTTCAACTGCCACCACAACATCGAACTTGATGTCACAACTGCCAAGCCATCTGCAATAGGGAAGCTAAGCCACACTCCATCCGTGCCATAAAGCGGAGGCAAAATAAGCAAACAAGGCAGCAGATATATCAGTTGACGTGTCAGCGATAAAAAGATTGCCTTACCGGCCATCCCTACTGACTGGAAAAAACTAGTAGATACCATCTGCAAACCGACAAAAGGCAGCAGCAACAAAATCAATCGCATTCCGTGTTCTGCAATATTTATCAACTCTGTATCTGTTGTAAACAAAGAAATAATCGTTCGAGGAAACAACTGACAAATCAAGAAACCAAGAGAAGTAACTGACACTCCACACATAATGGTATACTTCAAAACCTTAACAACACGCTCTACTTGTCTTGCTCCATAATTATAGCCGGCAATTGGTTGCATTCCCTGATTAAAACCCATAACAATCATAATAAACAAGAAAACAATCCGATTTACGATACCATGGGCTCCTATATACATGTCCCCTCCATAATTTTTAAATCCATTATTCACCAACATCACAATTAGACAAGAACAGACATTCATCAAAAAAGGAGATAGTCCTATCGCCAACATAGACCCCACTATACTCATTTTTAACCGAAAAATTCCATGCTGGAAACGAATATAACTATTCTTATGAAAAAAGTGGCACATCACCCCTATCAAAGCCATAAATTGGGCACATATCGTCCCCAATGCCGCACCCATAATTCCCATATCGAGAACAAAAATAAACAGAGCATTGAAAACGCCATTGACTATCACAGCAAAAAGCGTTGCCGCCATCGCTCGCTGAGGATATCCCGAAGCACGCATCACTTCGTTTAATCCCATATATATGTGTGTAATCAAATTCCCATATAGTATCACTTTCATATAATCACGTGCATATGGTAGCGTATCTGTACTCGCTCCAAAAAATATCAGAATAGGATCTAAAAAAATAAGACATATGCTCATAAAAAGCAGTCCTATCACCGTATTCATTACAACGACATTGCCCAATACAGCCTCTGCGCTTTGCAAATCTTTTTGTCCCATTTTCACAGACACCAAAGTTGATGCCCCTACACCAACCAAAGCTCCAAATGCCGCTGCGAGATTAATAAAAGGGAAAGTAACTGCCAAGCCGGCAATGGCTAATGAACCAACACCATGACCGATAAAGATACTATCCATCATATTATACAGCGATGCTGCCGTCATTGCCACAATCGCAGGAACAGCATAACGCATCAACAACTTTCGAATATCTTCGCTTCCCAACGATAACGGATTTTGTAATGACATAATCTTATATTTTATTGTTTACCTTCAATCAATTCACGTAAGGCATCAATAGCCTTATCTTCCGGAATTGCAGACCGGACCATTTGGCGTCCTTTATAAAGATTCACTTTTCCATTACCTGCTCCAACATAACCATAGTCGGCATCGCCCATCTCTCCCGGGCCATTCACGACACAACCCATAACGGCTATTTTCAAGTTGTCTAAATGAGCAAACACTGCTTTTACTTTTGCTACAGCACCTTGCAAATCGTATAATGTACGCCCGCACCCCGGACAACTGACAAATTCTGCTTTGTAACGCCGTACTCCTGCAGATTGCAATATATTACGTGCCAATTCAAGAGCATAAGATACTCCTTCTATTTCCGGAGTATAAATCCACAAACCGGCAGGCAGACGATCCAGAAACAATCCACCGACTTGTGCTGCAGCCTGCAAACTCAATTGCTCACAATCCTTACCATTTAACGCTAAACGAATCAAAGCCCGATTGTTTAATTCGCAACATTCCAACTGACGGAACATCTCGCGATATTCATGATAATTCACTCCCAGCGATAACACTAAAACAGCCTGCTTATCTTTCTTCAACTTTAAGACCAATGCATCATCCAACTCCTCTATACTTCTGATTTCAACATACACTGGCATTTCACCGGGCAATTCCGGTTCTGCCAAATACTCTTTCACACTACATAGAGGTACTGCATTTCGATTATAAACATGGGCCATATCCAACAGATGAAGCGGTACCAACACGTTGGTTTCTACAGGCAACTTTGTCAATTCAGGCCCCAATGTTTCTGTATATAACAACTCTGGCGCCTTAACTCCACCCTTTAAACGAGTTCCTGCTACAGGATCATTTGACTTATCAACAGAGAATCCAAGCTGACAACTAACGTCCTCATCGAAAACTTCCATTCCAGACAAATCAGCCACCAATACCGGACGAGAACAACAACCTTTCAATCCATCTCCACTACATTCAAATTTGGGATTACTACAAATATCAACCAAGGAAGCCGCTACGGGGATTTCAGCTTCAGGAGCTTCTGTCAAAGAAACTCGAATTGTATCGCCTATTCCCTCATTCAATAAAGTCCCTATACCCACTGCAGAACGAATTCTACCATCTTCGCCTTCTCCAGCCTCTGTGACTCCCAAGTGTAGCGGATAAGACATTCCCTCTCTTTTCATTTCACGTACTAATAAACGAACAGCATCGACCATCACCTTACAATCGCTGGATTTCAAAGAAATCACTACGTTATCGAATTGCTCAGACTTACAAACCCTTAAATATTCCATAGTCGACTCAACCATTCCTGCCGGAGTATCTCCATAACGACTCATGATACGGTCTGATAATGACCCATGATTTGTTCCTATACGTACAGCAGTGCCATTCTGACGACATACATCCAAAAATTCAATGAATTTCTTCCGCAATATTTCCAACTCTTTAGCATACTCATCCTCTGTGTAGTTCAACTGCTTAAAGGTTGCTCGTTTATCAACAAAATTTCCAGGATTAATACGAACCTTCTCGACATACTTGGCAGCCACCAAAGCCGCATCCGGCGTAAAATGGATATCGGCAGATAAAGGAGTCGTATAGCCTCTTTCACGCAATGCTTTATGAATATAACGCAAATTCTCTGCCTCCTTCACTCCAGGAGCGGTGATTCTCACCAATTGTCCTCCCGCTTCAATTATACGAATTGCTTGCTCTACACAAGCTTCTGTATCCATTGTTGAAGTATTCAGCATTGATTGTATC
>CAKVCR010000238.1 GCA_934725835.1 uncultured Odoribacter sp. | reverse complement strand
ACTCCACAGAGTCCAAAAATGTTCCATCTCCGCCAAAACTCAGCAACATACCGACCTCATCCGCAGGCAAAGCACTTTTTTCAAACAAATCCTCAAAACCGGGAGCATACCCGAAACGTTGCTGTAACAAAGAGGCAAATCCTGCTTCACACATCACCTTGACTTCATGCTTTTCCAAACATTCCACCAGATTCTGCAAAGCAGGCAGATATTCCTCCCCGATATTCTTTCCATAAATAGCGACTTTCATCATAGACCCAACTATTTGAAGTTGCGCAAATATAAATAACAAATTCAAATATCACATACAGTATTCAGATATAATATATTTTTTTCTAAACAGACTATTTATTCATCTCTTTTTTTTACCTTTGTCCTTATAACCTTGAAATTAAAACATTAAAGAACATGTTACCTAAATTCCTTATCGCCGACAACTCTCAGGAGGCTCTTGACTTGGTTTACGTTGTACACACTGAAAAACCACGCTGTATCATTCAATGCGGTCTAGACGGTTTCTATAGTAACCACAGGATTTATTGGATTGATGAAGAACCTCTCAGTCAAGACGACATCGACACTCTAATGGAAGAAGCAGAAGAATTTTACGAAGACGAACTGGCCAACCAGGAAGATGTATACGATGATGATGATGAAGAAGAAGATTTACCATTAAAAAAATCAAGACAATGACATATACAAAAGAAGACCTTCATAATTTCAAGCACAGAGGCATCAAAGCGGAGGCTATCGATCGCCAGCTGGCAAATTTCAAGAAAGGCTTTGATTACATCGACCTTGCCGAACCGGCTACCACAGACAACGGTATCATTCGCACCTCTCCGGAAGAAGAAGAACATCTGATAGAGACATACGAACAGGCGCGCGAACATTCCGATATCACCAAAATGGTGCCCGCCTCCGGTTCTGCCACCCGCATGTTCAAAGACCTTTTTGCGTTTATGGACAATTACCACGGCACCACTGAAGAGTTTCTTGATTTTGTGCAGCACAAAGAACCGGGAAGCATGCACTATTTCTTCGAAAAGCTGAACGAACTTCCTTTCTACGAACATCTTGCCAACGTCATGTGGAAAGACGGCAAGGATATCAACAAAATGATTGAAAAGCGGGAGTTCAACGAGATATTGAAATACATCCTTTCCAAAAAAGGGCTCAACTATGGCAACACACCCAAAGGTTTGATTGATTTCCATATCTATCGCGACTTTGTGCGCACTGCATTTGACGAACATATTGTTGAAGCGGCCATGTACGCGAACAACGATAAAAAAGCCCGGGTTCATTTTACTGTATCTGAAGAATACCAGGCAATGTTCCAGGCTCGTCTGAAAAAAGTGACCAAAATATTCGAAAAGATGTTTGGTGTAAAATACGATGTTAGCTTCTCCATACAAAAACCATCTACCGACACCGTCAGTATTGATGCCGACGGCAACTTACTGCGGGATGAAAACGGAGAGATTATCTTCCGTCCGGGAGGACATGGTGCGCTCATACATAATTTGAATGAATTGGATGCCGACATCATCTTCATCAAAAACGTTGACAATGTTATTCCAGACCGGGCTAAAAACGACACCGTAAGATTCAAAAAGGTTCTCGCCGGCATTCTGCTCGATGTTCAGCAAAAAGTATTTGATTTCCTGTATATTCTGAACAAAAAACCATCAGAGGAGCAGCTATTGGAAATTGAAAGCTACCTGACATCTATCGGATACAAAGAAGCAGAAGACAAGACATTCAAAGACCAGAAAGAACGTATCAAGCATTTGCAAAGTCTTTTAGACCGTCCGATACGTGTATGCGGCATGGTGAAAAACCAAGGAGAACCCGGCGGCGGACCTTTCTGGGTGAAAACGAAAAACGGAAGCTCCCGTCTGATGATTATCGAGTCGGCACAAATCAACATGAAAGACAAGGGACAGAAAGAGATATTTGAAAAATCAACCCATTTCAACCCGGTTGACATTGTATGTGCCATCAAGGATTATAAGGGCAAAAAATTCAACCTTGAAAAATTCATCGATGAAGAACAAGGTTTTATTACCGACAAATCATACAAGGGCAAAGACATCAAAGTCCAGGAGCTGCCCGGCTTATGGAATGGAGCAATGGCCAACTGGATTACTGTCTTTGTAGAGGTACCTCTTTCCACCTTTACGCCGGTTAAGACTGTTTTCGACCTTTTCCGTTTTGAACACAGAAATGTACTGAAAAAATGAGTAAGAGAAACTACCCACTACTGATACTACGCGGCTGCGCAATGGGAGCAGCCGATGTAGTGCCGGGAGTTTCCGGCGGCACCATTGCATTCATTACCGGTATCTACGAAGAATTGATAGAATCCATTAAAGCTGTCGACTTTCAAGCCATCAAATTATTGTTGAAATTCAAACTCGCTGAATTCTGGAAAAAAATCAATGGCAATTTCCTCATCTCTGTCATAGCGGGAATCGGCATTTCCATATTCTCCTTGGCAAAACTGATGACCTGGTTGTTAGAAAACCATCCCATATATATATGGTCATTCTTTTTCGGGTTGATTATTGCCTCATCGGTACTGGTATCCAAAGAGATAAAAAAATGGAACATCTTTACAGTCATATCTCTCGTTACAGGAGCCATCATTGCCTACTGTATCACAGTAATGACTCCTGCAGAGACTCCTAATGATTGGTGGTTCATCATCTTTTCGGGAGCCATTGCCATCTGCGCCATGATATTGCCCGGCATCTCAGGGGCGTTCATACTTTTGCTGATGGGTAAATACACCTATATATTGGAGGCTGTCAGTGCCTTTAACATTGGAGTATTGCTACTGTTTGCAATAGGCGCAATAGGAGGTATCGTCAGTTTTTCCCACCTGTTGTCATGGTTGCTCAAACACCATCCCACAACCTCTGTATCTTTACTGACAGGCTTTATGGTAGGTTCCTTGAACAAAGTATGGCCTTGGAAAGAGACACTCCAGACCTACACAGACAGTCACGGAGTCGAAAAAGCATTGGTAGAAAGCAATATTTCACCGGCACATTTCAGCGAACTGACCGGCAACGACCCATTGTTATGGCAAGCCATTCTCATGTGTATGGCAGGTTTCCTGCTTATCTGGGGGATAGAAGCTCTTGGACGCAAAATGAATGCCAAACAAGCATAACACACATTCCGAGCACAAATGAAAACATTCGGTATATTGGGCTATCCGCTTGACCACACATACTCTCCCGCATACTACAACGAGCGGTTCAAACGTCAAGCCATAGAGGCGGAATATCTAAAGTTCGAACTGGAACATATTGCAGATTTCCCGTTCTTACTCTCCCAATATCCGGATTTGTGCGGTTTCAACGTCACCATACCCCACAAAGAAAACATACTCCCCTATCTGAACAGCGTCAGTGCAGAGGCTCGGGCCATCGGTGCAGTCAACTGTGTCACGGTCAAACACCACGAAGGACGCCCCTATCTGACAGGCTACAACACCGACATGGACGGTTTCCGCAACGCTCTGCTAGCCTTCATACCGGAATACATCACACAAGCCCTTGTCCTGGGCAACGGCGGAGCAGCCAAAGCCATACGCTATGCACTTCACTCTCTTGGCATCAAATATCTCACCGTGTCACGAACCCCACAAGAGCCGGGACAAATCGGTTACACCGAAGTGGCAGCTCACCTTCCTACCCACCGACTTGTCGTGAACACCACCCCGTTAGGCACATACCCAGATACACAAAACTGCCCCCCTATCCCCTACGAACTGCTGACAACCAATCATTACCTCTTCGACCTTGTCTACAACCCTTCTGTAACTACATTTATGCAAAACGGACAAAGAGCGGGAGCACACACATGCAACGGACATGCCATGCTATTGGGACAAGCAGAAAGGAATTGGGACATTTGGGAACTATGAATATTTTGTCAACCTCTTGCATTATTCAAAGAATATTCCTACCTTCGCAAACGTTTTAACACTAATACTGTACATTATGTATTGTCCAAGCGAATATTATTTTGTATTAGCATACATAATGGGGTCGCTAAAATTCCATTGGGGCCTCTAATTATCCCCATATCCATCTGACAGCAGGGCAAATATGCCTCATGCTGTTTTTTTTTAAATTCTTGACATTTTGACACTAAAATCAATAAAACTGAACAAAGTTATGCAAAGACAGCTATTATTAGGTGTTGAAGCGATTGCCCAAGGAGCAATCGACAGTGGTATCTCCGGAGTATATGCATATCCGGGAACTCCTTCAACAGAAATCACCGAGTATATCCAAGGTTCCAAAGTGGCCATTGCGCGCAACGTACACCGTGCATGGGCAGCCAATGAAAAGACTGCAATGGAATCTGCTCTCGGTATGTCATACGCCGGCAAACGTGCATTGGTATGTATGAAACACGTGGGAATGAACGTAGCAGCAGACTGCTTTATGAATTCAGCCATAACCGGCGCCAATGGAGGTCTGGTCATCACAGCTGCTGACGACCCTTCCATGCACTCG
>CAKVCR010000237.1 GCA_934725835.1 uncultured Odoribacter sp. | reverse complement strand
GGGTTATTCATAAGGATTGTTCCAAAACTATCGTTATGCGCCTGTATCATTGATAAAACGGCCATCTGGTATGGTAGTGTTAATGTTCTTGGATATTCAACAGAAGAAGACAGTATCATTAAAATTTCAGATACCAAACTAGCAAACGAACTATTGAATGTCATATATGATAAGGGGTTGGCCTAATCTTATTATGCGAAACATGCATAAATTTAATTTTGCTAATGGGTCTGCACATTGTACTTTGCCAAAATATTTTCGTCTATTTCAATCTTATGCCGTCCTGTGGTTGTACGCAGATTCTTTCTAACAGTATCAAATGTGGAATTGGCAAACCACTCTGCAAATGTCGCCATTACAAATGATGTAGTCATATCTCTACCTATATTATATTGAAAAGCGATATTCCAAGCAAAGTTCTTCAACGAGATTTGAGTGAGGGACGTGCGCTTCTTGATATGAATTTCGGTTGCAGAAAGCACTTGACGGTTAATTGCAAAATAACGGACAGATTCGCATATTTGGTAAATCTCTATTTCCTCCAAATCAAACCGTTTAAATGTATCTCGTGTGTATCTCAGGATAGCATTCAATTTTTCATCTTCTTCTCTTTCTTTTTGCCATTGGTATTGTTGTTGCTCACGTTGGTATTCATAATGAAATAGCTCCAGTCGCTTTTTCTGGACTTCTTCATTGTTTGAGGTAGGTGAATACGCTAAAGGCTGTGTCTTTTTACTCACACACTTTTTGACAGATATTAGCAATGATGGAGGAATTGCATCAACAAGATACCTTGCTAAGATAATGCAAAGATGGTGTAGTAGTTTTTGTATGACATATCCGATGACCATAACTAATGGAATCAAACTCATTCGTATTCCAAGCATATTGCATACTTGAAACGCTATCATTGAAGCTAATAGCACCATAGTAACCTCGATTATCAGAGAGTGAAGTATATCTTGTTTTTGCTTCATACCTATTATTGTTTATTTTCCCTATGCAAAGGTACAATAGATTTTCATAAAAAACGATAGACAAATCGTAGGTGTATTTTTGCAATCACATAGTAATCAGTGATTTTTGAAAGCAAAACCATAACAAGAGAAAATATCCAAGACTATTTGAAAACAAGAGAAAACAGAAATCACACAAAATAGCATAGTTAAACTAAGTTAAAGTTTTCCTGTGGCGGTTTTTCTGCTTTTTCTAAGGCTTAAATATGTAGTAACTGGAGCAAAGTAATCATATCTGTACCAAGCAATATATAAATGTATTGATATTCAATAATGATTATCTTTGAGGAGGTCAAATGAGACTGATAAACAAAGACACTATAAAAAAAACGTGTAGCTAATGAGCTACACGTTTTTTTTGCGTTTATAGTTATCTCGGCTGTTATGCGCTTGTTATTGCATATTTGCAACACAATAAAAGTAGATAATGTGAGACATATTCCTACCAATACATACTAACACATATATTATTTCTATATAGGGACTGCCTATAAGCGCTCAGTCACTTACAACACTTTGACTAACAACACAATAAATACATTACATATTTAATATAGAAAAATGAATTCTCCCAGTCATCGTGAAAAATGAAAAATGGAGAGAATCGCAAAATATATCTGCATATCAGAAATACAATATTTTGCTAAAATAGCACTAGCCATTAATTTACTCAGCATATATTGAATTATTTTTATATAGCAGTAAAACATGATTATATTAATTATTGTTATTATATTTGCCTAAAGTTGGTTTTGGAGAAAAAACAGATTCTAACAATAATTATTTACTAACATACAAACAAAAAAAATGAAATCACCAACTAAAAACATTTTATCAGGTATCATATGCCTAGGAATTGTAACCAGTCTATTTAGTTATATCGGCTACAAAATGGGAGTTGCAAATATGCTAAATACAATTATGAAAACGGCTCATGATTTACTGCTCAACACTGTATTTTACCTCATGGGTATCTGCGTTATTACTGGAGCTCTCGGCAGACTTTTTGTGGAATTTAAAGTCGTTAATCTTATTGAGACATTACTTCGACCGCTAATGAAACCACTTTTTAATCTTCCCGGAGTTGCTTCATTAGGTGCTGTTATGACATTTTTATCCGATAATCCAGCAATAATCTCCTTAGCTCAGGACAAACGTTTTAGTAGCTATTTTAAAAAACACCAATACATCTCATTAACTAATTTCGGAACAGCATT
The DNA here is from genome assembly GCA_934725835.1 of uncultured Odoribacter sp. Classification (GTDB taxonomy): domain Bacteria; phylum Bacteroidota; class Bacteroidia; order Bacteroidales; family Marinifilaceae; genus Odoribacter. The sequence continues at coordinate 2,316 of CAKVCR010000237.1, read as the reverse complement.
TGGCATGGGGTTGTTAGTTATTGTCTTTATGGTAGGCCAAGGTTATACCTATGAACCATTTATCGGCTTAATAGGTGCCTTTTGCGGTTGCATCGTATCAACCCGTTTTATGCAATATTTTGTTTTAAAGGCTTATCCTAAATATGCAGAAGAAAATGCAAATGAAGAATTGGAAACAGATATAAATACAACGGGAGAAGAGCAAAAAGGAGTTTTTTTACGTACGCTAAACTCTCTTCTTGACGGAGGTAAAGGTGGAGTTGAAGTAGGCATAGCCATTATCCCTGGGGTGTTAGTTATTTCCTCACTAGTCATGATACTTACATTTGGTGCTCCAGCCAATGGCTATAATGGAGGAGCATATCAAGGTGTAGAATTGCTGCCTTTTCTTGCTCATAAAATAAATTTTCTATTTGAATGGCTATTTGGCTTTACAGACCCACATTTAATTGCTTTCCCTATTACAGCCTTAGGTGCCGTAGGAGCAGCTCTAAGTCTCATACCAAATTTCGCCGCAGAAGGATGGATAGATGGGAATGCCATCACCGTATGCACTGCTATCGGCATGTGTTGGAGCGGTTATTTAAGTACACACACAGCAATGCTTGACTCTTTAGGGTACAGAGAATTAACTTCAAAAGCTATCATTTCGCATACTGTCGGAGGTATTGTTGCAGCAATTGTTGCTCACTGGCTCTACTTGTTAGTCATACTTATTTTTTAAAATAAATACAAATATCCCCTACTAAAACACTAGCAGGGGATATATTTTATTTATTACGAGGCTTAGTTCCTCCTAAACCTTTTTTCTTTTCGGCAAAACGTCCACGTTTTCCATTATCACTCCGTTTCTTTTCTGCTCTCCATTTATTATTTGCAGTAGAATTACGACGTCCTTTACTTTGTAAATTTCTATCTTGCCCATATCTTTTATCTCGATTATAACGATCTTTAATTTCGGTCAAAGTAAAAGGCAATCCATTAAAACTTACATTACGGAAATAAGATATGAATCCATTCAATCCTCGTACATCAACTTCAAATTTAGTATTATTCTCAAAAATCCGTATACTCCCTATCTCTAAACCTTTACGTGGTGCATTATTGTTTATTATAGCTATCAAATCACGAGGAGTGAAACCATCCTCCCGTCCAACACAAACACTAAAAGTTGTATATTCCCGCTGTTCTCCTTCATCTCGACCTCTTCCCTTTTTACCATCATGCCCTTCGTGACGCTCTGATTCCGGCAAGTTCAAATTCTCTACCATTGCATATTTCTTCAGCAACTTACCAAATTCATAGGACACTATTTTTTGTATTAATTCTTCTTTAGTCAGCAATTCAAATTTGGCAAACAAATCATGCTGGTATTTATCCAAAGTTTCTTTAGGTTCTGCCGCAATTATTTTATCAGCATAATAGAGCAACTGAGCTCTACAAATCTGCTCACCTTCCGGAACTTTCCGATACTGGAATTTCTTCTTAATTATATTCTCAATACGACGCAATTTACTCTTTTCCTTAGAATTAATAATAGCAACCGAGATTCCTTCACGTCCAGCACGACCTGTACGCCCACTACGGTGAGTATAACTCTCTACGTCTTCGGGAAGATTATAGTTAATTACGTGAGTCAGATTATCAACATCCAATCCTCGTGCCGCAACATCTGTCGCTACCAAAACTTTTAAACGTTTTGCTCTAAAACGCTCCATCACGTCATCTCGTTGAGCTTGACTCAAATCACCATGCAAAGCATCACAATCGATTCCACCTTTCTGCAATTTACGAGCAATATCTCGGGCATCTATTTTAGTTCGTGTAAAAATAATTGCATACATATCTGGAGCACAATCTATCACACGATGCAAAGTTTCATAGCAATCTTTAGCCCTTACTAAATAATATTCATGCGAAACTGTTTCTGCTCCTTGATTCTTTTTACCCGTGGATATTTCTTGCGGATGTCTCAAATAATTTTTTGCAATACGTTCCACTTCTCTTGGCATTGTTGCAGAGAAAAGATAAGTATTTCGAGTTTCGGGAGTTTCATCCAAAATAAAATTGAGATCTTCCTTAAAACCCATATTTAACATTTCATCTGCTTCATCTAATACAACAGAATGGACATATTCTATATTAACAGCATTACGTTTTAGCAAATCACATAATCGTCCTGGAGTTGCGACCAATACTTGTACTCCACGTTCCAAATCTTTCATCTGCCGACGAATATCTGTTCCTCCGTAAACACATAAAATATTTATATCCGTACGATATTTAGAATAATTCTGCAAATCCTTTCCAATCTGC